>JAEWEI010000010.1 GCA_023389545.1 Actinomycetes bacterium
GAGAACAAGTGGCGCTCGGCCAGGTACGGCATGGACGCCATCATCATCGTCAACGCGGCGGGCGACGAGGAGCTCGTCACCGACGCGGTCCGCCGCCTGCTGGTCGAGCTGGAGCCCGTCGCCGAGCGACTCGGCTGCGCCGCCGAACTGGACGCGGTGCACGTGATCCTCCGCAGAGGCGCCTCCTACCAGCGGCAGCGCGCGGCAGCCCGGCGTCATGGCGGCGAGCTCGACGCCGTGGTCACGAGCCTGATCGCGGAGATGCGCGCGGGCCGTCCGCTGTGACGCAGGCGGCCCGCGACCGCCGCGCCACACATGCGAAACACACTGCTGACGCGGTCGGCTTGACGCTAGGCTGACCGCAGCCATACCCCGTCGATGCCGACACCCGCTCAGGCAGTGGTCTCGCACCGCGATGAGCGACCCTGAGCGCAGGAGCCCGCATGAGCCATCCGACCGAACGCCACGACAGCGCCGCCAAGCGCGACCGTCGTAGCCGTGCGGCGCTGGCGGGCACCTGGGCGTTGGTCGGCTTCGGCTGGCTCGCTGTCGCGGGGGCCGCGGCCGGCCGGTTGAGCGGCGGCGAGGACTTCGCACTCCCCGAGTGGGTGGGCGACTCGCTCCCCGAGTCCGTGACCGGTCACATCGTCGGGGCGGCACTCGCCGTCATGCGGTTCACGGTGCGCTTGCTCGCCTGACCCGAGCGGCTAGAGGAGCACCTGCGTGAGCGGCATCGAGGAGTCGACGGGCAGGTCCAGCGGCGACGGCGGGAGCCCGCGGCGGACCACGGCGGCGCCCAGCGCCGCGATCATCGCGCCGTTGTCGGTGCAGTAGCGGATCGGCGGGATGCGCAGGTCGATCCCCGCGGCGGCGCAGCGCTCGGCGGCCATCTCGCGCAGCTGCGAGTTCGCGGAGAAGCCGCCCCCGATCACCAGCGTCGACACGTCATGCCGCTGGCAGGCGGCGATGGTCTTGGCGGTGAGCACATCCGCGACGGCGGCCGCGAAGGAGGCCGCGACATCGGCCAGCGGGATCTCCTGGCCGGAGTCCTGGCGGGCCTCGACCCAGCGCGCGACGGCCGTCTTCAGTCCGGAGAACGAGAAGTCGTACGCGTGCGCGGCCTGGTCCTTGGGCGCGGTGAGCCCGCGCGGGAACCGGATGGCCTCGGGGTCGCCCTCGCGTGCCAGGCGGTCGATGTGCGGGCCGCCCGGGTAGGGCAGGCCGAGCAGCCGCCCGACCTTGTCGAACGCCTCCCCCGCGGCGTCGTCGAGCGTCGACCCCAGCTCGGTGATGCCGGTGACGATGTCGTCCACCAGCAGCAGGCTCGAGTGGCCGCCCGAGACCACCAGCGCCATGACCCGGTCGGGGAACGGGCCGTCGACGAGCTCGTCGACGGCGGCATGCCCGATGACGTGGTTGACGCCGTACAGCGGCTTGCCGAGCCCGACGGCGAGCGCCTTGGCGGCCGAGGCGCCGACGGTGAGCGGGCCGACGAGCCCGGGGCCGGCGGTCACGGCGATCGCGTCGATGTCGCCGAGCTCCACGCCGGCGCCGTCGAGAGCGCGGCGCAGCGTGGGCGCCATGGCCTCGAGGTGGGCGCGCGAGGCGATCTCGGGGATGATGCCGCCGAACCGGGCGTGCTCGTCCATCGAGCTCGCCACCGAGTCGATCAGCAGCTCGTGCCCGCGGACGAGAGCCACGCCGGTCTCATCGCAGGAGGTCTCGATCCCGAGGACGAGGGGCTCACTCATGGGGTTCAGGATAGGCGCGCCCGACGTGCTGCCCGCGCACGGTCCCGAGCGCGCGTCCCCTGGCCTGCGCAGACGCCGGCTGGCCGCCCCGCGGTGTGGCGCGCGTCATACCGTCCAGTTGGAAGGTAATCGCGCCGGACCCCGTTCATGAGGCGTGACTCTCGAGACTCTGACCCCCCACGCCGACCACTTCGCCGTCGCCGACGACGTCGCCGACCTGCTGTTCCGCACGGCACGCTCCGTCGGCCAGTTCACCGACGAGGACGTCACCGACGAGCAGCTCGCCGCGGTGTACGACCTGGTCAAGTGGGGCCCCACGGCCATGAACACCCTGCCGCTGCGCCTGCTGGTGGTCCGCGAGCGCGACGCCCGCGAGCGCCTGGCCGCGCACATGGCCGAAGGGAACCGCCAGCGCGTGCTCGACGCGCCCGTCACGCTGGTGCTCGCCGCCGACCCCGCGTTCCACCAGCACCTGCCCGTGCTCGCCCCGCACCTGCCCGGCATGGTCGACTCGCTCGAGCCCGCCGCCGAGCAGCGCATGCAGATGGCCCGCACCAACGCGCTCCTGCAGGTCGGCTACCTCATCGTCGGGCTGCGCGCCGCAGGCCTCGACGTCGGCCCGATGGGCGGCATGGACGCCGCCGGCATCGACGCCGAGTTCTTCGCCGCGAACGGCTGGCAGTCGCTGCTCATCGTGAACGTCGGCCACGCTGCCGAGGGCGGGACGCCGTACCCCCGCGCCGCGCGCCTGTCCTACGAGCAGGTCTCCCAGACCGTCTGACAGGCGACGCGCCGCCGCGGCCCGCGGCTCAGCGGGCTGCGGCGGCGTCCCCGTCGCCCGTCGCCACGGGCCGCTCGGGGTCGCTCGACCACTGCGACCAGGACCCGGGGTAGAGCGCCGCGTCGATGCCGACGGCGGCCAGCGCCGCCACCTGGTGCGCCGCCGTGACACCCGAGCCGCAGTACACGCCCACGGGCCGGCCCGCGGCGGCGCCGAGCCGGGCGAAGCGCTCGGCCAGGGCAGCCGTCGGCAGGAACCGGCCCTCCGCGTCCAGGTTCTCCGACGTCGGTGCGGAGACCGCCCCGGGGATGTGCCCAGCCCGCGGGTCCACCGGCTCCACCTCGCCTCGGAACCGCTCGGCAGCCCGCGCGTCGAGCAGCAGGCCCTCCTGCGCGAGCCGCTGAGCCTCATCCGGGCCGATCGTCGCCAGCGCCCCGACCTCGAGCACCACGTCCCCGGGCCGCGCGACGACCTCGCCGGCGTCCAGCCGCCCGCCCGCTGCCCGCCAAGCGTCCAGGCCGCCGTCCAGCAGCCGCACATCGGCCACCCCGGCCCAGCGCAGCAGCCACCACGCCCGGGCCGCCGACATGCCGCCCACGGTGTCATAGACCACCACCGGCACCCCGCCGCGGACCCCCCACCGGCGGGCGGCGGCCTGCAGGCTCGCCGCGTCCGGCAGCGGATGGCGGCCCTGCTGCGGGCTCGGCGCGGAGGAGAGCTCGGCGTCCAAGTCGACGTACACGGCCCCGGGCACGTGCCCGGCGAGGTACTGCTCATGGCCGTCCGCGCGGCCCATCTGCCAGCGCACGTCGAGCACCACCGGCGTGATCGGCCCGCGGCCCGACGGCTGGGCCGCCAGCAGCTCCATCAGCTCCTGGGCGTCGACCAGCACATCCGCGCGGTCGGACTCGGCTGCTCGGCGGTCGATCGTCTCGGAACTCATCGTCACTCCCTCAGCTCGCGCCGGCGGCGTCATCGCAGCGGCAGGCTCATCGTCCACGCGTCCACGTTCTCTGGCTGGTAGTACCCCCGGCGGCGGCCCATGCGGCGGAAGCCGGCCCGCTCGTACAGCCGCAGCGCGGGATCGTTGTCGACCCGCACCTCGAGCAGGACGTTCCCGGCGCCCAGTTCCCGGGCGTGCGCCACGAGCGCGTCCAGCATCACCGTACCCACGCCGGCGCCCTGGTGGGCGGCGTCCGTGCCGATCGTCATCACCTGCGCGTCGAACCCGTCGTACCAGAGGCCCGCGTAGCCGACCAGCTCGCCGGTGGCCACGTCCTCGGCGCCGATGTACCACCGGCCGGGACCCTGCAGCTCCTCGGCGAGCGACGCGCTGGACCACGCGCCCGGCCCGAACAGCTCCTGCTCCATCCGCCCCAGCTCGGGCAGGTCGTCGCCGCCCAGGAGCCGGATGCGCACGGACGCCGTCGTCACGCCGAGGCGCGCTTCCGCTCGGCGGGCGGGACCACGTCGGGCCGGCGCAGGTACAGCGGCTCGGTGGGCAGGCTCTCGGCGCCGGCGGCCAGACGGGCCAGCGCGAGCCGGGCCAGGTCGGCCG
>JAEWEI010000015.1 GCA_023389545.1 Actinomycetes bacterium
GAGAGCGCCGGGTCCTCACGTGACTCACGACGGCCGACGACCACGTCGTACTCGCCCGTGTCGAGCGTCTCGAAGAAGGTCAGCATGAGCTCGGGCGGCTCCTGCAGGTCGGCCGCCATCACGCCGATGAACTCGCCACGCGCTGCCGCCATGCCGGTGCGGATCGCGGCGAACGACCCGAAGTTCCGCGAGTGGTAGACCAGCTGGGAGTCGATCGTGGCGGTGGGCAGCACCTTCTCAAGGACTAGCGCCGACCGGTCAGGCGAGCTGTCGATGACGAAGACGACCTCGAGCCGGCCGTCCAACCGCAGGGAGATCTCCTCGAGCCGCCGGGTGACGCTCTCGACGGTGCCCTCATTCCCGTAGACCGGGACGACGACGGAGTACTTGACTTCTTGGGTGGAGGACACGGTCAGTAGCTCGCCAATGCGTCGCAGACCCGGTCGACCTCGTCTGGCGTCATCTCCGCGAAGCAGGGAAGCGTGAGGATCTTGTCGGCCAGCGACTCGGTGACCGGGAGGCAGACGTCGGCGTACTCGTCGCGGAAGGCGCCCTGCTCATGGTCCGGGACGGGATAGTGCACATCCGTCCTGATGAAGTGGCTCTCCAGGTGCTCGCGGAGCGTCGCCCGATCATCGGCGACGACCACCGCGAGGTGCCCGACGTGCCCTGCGCCCTCGGCGGGGAGGACCCGGACGCCGCTCGCGCCGACTGCGGTGTACCGCTGGATGATGCCGCGCCTGGCCTCGTTCTGTGCGCTCAGGAGCGGCATGCGCGTGCGCAGCACCGCTGCCTGCGCCTCGTCCAGCCGCGAGTTGCGGCCACCGTCGACGCCGATGCGGTACTTGGCGTCCCAGCCGTACTGGCGCAGCGCGCGCAGCCTCACGGCGATCTCCTCGGACGAGGTCGTCACCGCTCCCCCGTCGCCGAGCGCGCCGAGGTTCTTGGTCGGGTAGAAGCTGAAGGCCGCCGCGTCGGCCCGCGAGCCCACCGGCCCCTCGTCCGTGCGTGCCCCGATGGCCTGCGCGCAGTCCTCCACCACCCGGATGCCGCGAGGCTCGCACACGGCCCGCACCGCGGCGACGTCGGCCGCGCGCCCGTAGAGGTGCGTCACGACCACGACCCCCACCCGCTCGTCCAGGACCTTGAGGAGGGCGTCGGGGTCGACGAGGTGCGTCTCGACGTCGACGTCGACGTACCGCACCGTGAACCCCCCGCGCCGAGCCGCCGTGGTGGTGTACCCACCGCAGTTGGCGGCGGTGACGACCACGTCGCGGCCGCTTGGCATCGTGGCGCGGAGCATCAGCTCCAGGGCGTCCGTGCCGGACGCGACCGCCACTGCGTCAGTGGCGCCCACCAAGGCTGCCAACTCGGCCTCGAAGGCGGCGTGCTCAGGCCCCATCACCACGTAGCTGGAGTCGAGCACCCGAGACCAGGCGCCCTCGAGGGCGGCTCGCTGTTCGGTGATCGCCCTGGACAGGTCGTTCATGGGAACCCACTGCTGCACCGCAACCTCAATCCTCTAGCACCGCGCCGCCGGCTGGATCCGGCACCCCGCAAGGTCCTGCGACCCGTCGCCCGACGAGCGGGGCGATTCTAGCGGGTTGGGCGCCAGGGGCTGCGAATCGACCGCGCCACTGGCACGCCTCAGCCGCGTGGACGCAGTCGAGGCTCGCGTCCCGAGGGCGCCGGTACCATATGGGCGTGACTGTCCCGCCCCCACGTCGTGTCCTCGTCGTCATCCCCGCATGGAACGAGCAGGACGCACTCCCGGGGGTGCTGGCCGAGGTCGACGCGACGGTCGCGAATGTGGACATCCTCGTCGTCAACGACGGCTCGACGGATCGCACCTCCGAGGTCGCGCGGCGCTGCGGCGTCCCCGTCCTCGACCTGCCCATCAACTTGGGGGTGGGCGGCGCGATGCGCGCCGGCTTCAAGTACGCGCAGCGCCACGGCTACGACGTGGTGGTGCAGTTGGACGCCGACGGACAGCACGACCCACGCGACGTGCCCCGGCTGGTGGACGTCCTCACCCAGGAGGACGCCGATCTGGTCATCGGGGCCCGGTTCGCCGGGCGGGGGAACTACACGGCCCGCGGGCCTCGCCGATGGGCCATGCGCGGCCTGTCGTGGGTGCTCTCCCGTGTCACCGGCACCCAGCTCACCGACAGCACCTCGGGGTTCAAGGCCGCCGGCCCCCGAGCGATCGCGCTCTTCGCGCCGAGCTATCCCGCGGAGTACCTGGGCGACACCATCGAGTCGCTGGTCATCGCCGCCCGCGCGAAGCTGCGCGTGCGCCAGGTCCCCGTCGAGATGCGCGCCCGCGCGGGCGGGATCCCCTCCCACAACCCGGTGCGCGCGAGCCTGTTCCTCCTGCGGGCAGTGCTCGCACTTCTCATCGCCTTGAGCCGTCCGGCCACAGGCGCCCGTCTGGCGGAGGACGCATGACCGGGTACATCGCATCGCTGGCGCTCGCCGGCGTCACGCTCTTCGTGATCCTGCTCCTGATGCGAAGTCGCCGCATCCGCGAGAAGTACGCGGCGATCTGGATCGTCATCGCCATCATCACCGGCGTTGTCGGCCTCGTGCCGAGCCTGCTCACCTGGACGGCCTCACAGCTCGGCTTCGAGGCTCCCGTCAACCTGCTCTTCTTCGCGGCCATGCTGGTGCTGCTGCTCATCTCCGTGCAGTACAGCGTGGAGCTGTCGACGCTGGAGGAGGAGGTGCGGACGCTTGCCGAGGAGGTCGCACTCCTCCGGCTCGAGGTGGAGGACGTCCGCTCGGACACCGCACTGCCGTCGACCG
>JAEWEI010000052.1 GCA_023389545.1 Actinomycetes bacterium
GGGTCGAAGACGGGTTGCCATCTGGCCGCCGCCGTCACGATCATCACCGCCACGAACCCGCCTGCGAGGCCGAGCGCCGCTCCGATGAGCCCGAGCACCGCACACTCCCCCACGACAAGCGACACCACTTCGCGCCGTGGCGCCCCGAACGCCCGACGCACACCGAACTCTGCGGTGCGAGAGCTCACGCTGAGGATGTTGACGAATACCACTCCCACCAGGCCCGCGAGCGAGGCGACCACCGCGAGCACCAGCAGGGAAGTCGAGACGCTCGCTTCCAGCCGTCCCCGGTACGCGTCTGCCTCAAGCACCGGGTCGATGGACATCCGCATCGTCTGATAGGGGTCCGCAAGTCCGGGAAGCCGGTCCGCGACGTTCCGGGCGGCGCCGGGGAGCGTCTCGACGAACAGCTCTCCGGACAGGGACGCGTCCAGCCCTTCGGTGCTCCCGCCCGTCACGAAGGCCGCCCCCGTCGCCGTGCCGGACCGGGACCCGGTGAGAACACCCACCACACGCAGACGGGCGCCGTGGACGACGACTTCCGGGCTCAGGTCGAGCTGCGCCACACCGAGGCGTTGAGCGAGTGCCGCGCCCAGAAGCACTTCACCGTCCTCAAGGGCCCTGTCGTCACCAGCCGCCCAGGTGATCGCGCTGTCGGTGGCGACGCCCGGCGCGGTGTCCACTTCCACGAGGTTGACGTCCGTCGCCGCCACGTCGCCGTTGGACATCGGCACCCCCGTCCGGTGCCGCCAGTACTCGACGCCGGTCACGCCAGGGAAGCCGGCCACCGTGTCGACACGAATCGGCCACCGCGCAGGCGTCGGACTGTCGGTGGTGAGTTGTGCGGTCACCTGCGTCGCGCGCTGCGCGTCGAAGAGGCTCGTGACCTGGGCTGCGGCGCTTTGCGCCAGGCCGAGGGCCGTCACGGTGAGCGCTACGGCGATAGCCGCGGCGGCGATGCCGCTTCCCGTTCGGCCGGGGTTGGCGGCCACCCCTTGTGCGATGAACCGCAGAGTGCGTCTCAGCCGTTTGTGCCAGGTGACGCGCCGTGGCACATCCCGGTCTGCCGGCGCCGCCGCGTCTCCGACAGGGGTTGTCCCCGTCGCGGCGCGCGATCCCGTGTCTGTCACGATGCGCCCGTCACTCAGGGTGATGACGCGGTCGAGCCGGGCGGCGACCTCGGGTTCGTGGGTGACGACGACGAGAGCGGCGCCACGTTCAGCGGCTCGCGCTTTCAGCAATTCGATGATCTCGGCCGACTGGCCGCTGTCGAGGTTGCCGGTCGGCTCATCCGCCAGCCACAGCCGCGCAGGGCGGGCCAGCGTCCGAGCGATCGCCACCCGTTGCATCTCTCCACCGGAGAGCGTCCGCGCCTCCGCCTCGGACTTCGCCTCCAGGCCGACGGCGCGCAGGGCATCGGCGGTCGCGGCGTCAGCGAGACCGTCGGGGTAGGTCGAGTACCGCAGCCCCAGGAGCACGTTCTCGCGGACACTGAGGCCGGGGATCAGGTGGAAGCGCTGGAAGACAAAACCGAGGTCTGACGACCGTCGCTCAGACCGTGCGCCATCCCCAGCCGCCCCGACGTGGCAGCCGTCGAGCACGACGTCTCCGGCGTCGGGGATGTCCAACAGGCCCAGGACGTTCAGGAGTGTGCTCTTACCGCTGCCGGAACGGCCGATGATCGCGACCGACTCTCCGCGGCGGATCGTCAGATCCACGTTGGCCAGCGCGACCGTCCCGTTCGGGTAGCGGCGGCCGACCCCCCGCAACTGCACGAACGCCCGATCGCGGGGTGCAGGTCGGGTCGACGCGACGTCCGTTGCCAGGTCAGCCAATGCGGACCTCCATGCCCGCGTCGAGGGTCACGCCGGTGTCCACCGGCATGATCGCCGCCACTCCTCCCACAGACCCGGTGACCGTGACCTCCACCTCGCCGAAAGCGTCACCTTGCCTCGGGTACACATATGAGCGCCCTCCACGCGCCACGACGGCGGCGACCGGAGCCAGCAGACTGTCGCCGGTTTCGGCGGCGGGGTTGTCCACGCTCACGACGTACGCCTTCCCCGCCGTCACGGCGCCACCCGTGGTGAGGACGACGACTGTGTCCTGACCTGACGCCGCGGGGTTCATCGCCACAACCTGAGCCGTCCCCGCCGCCGCTGCGTCGTCGGTGAAATCAGCGGTCGCCCCCACGGCCAACGCGCCCAGCGAGGCGTTGGGCAGCGTGGCCGACAAGACGATCTGCCCGGCGCCCACGGTGAGGAGGTCTATCTCGTCGCTGAGCTGGGCGCCGACCGGCGCAACGGCCTGCACGGTCGCGGGCAGGCTGGCGAGGATCATGACTTCGCTCTGGAGCACTCGCGGCCCGGCGGTGCTCGCGACGGGGGCGCTCGCTGCGGGGGCACTGGTCGGGGCCGGCGCCCCGCCGTCGCTGGCCGCCGGGACGGCCGCCGTCTGCGCGGGAGCCTCCGGCGCGGTGTATCCAGCGGACTTGTACATCTTCCGCACCGCAGCCTGGGTCCCGGCCCCGTAGACACCCGACCGGTCGCGCCCTGTCGAGTACCCGGCCGCCGTCAGGCCAGCCTGGATCGCCGCGACGTCGTCTCCGCTGTCACCGGGCTGGATGTCCCGGTACAACGCGAAGCTCCCGCTGAGCACGAACAGGGGCCGACCGCTCCCCCGCAGCAGCACCGAGCCGGACTGGATCGTGTCTCCGACCGCCTTCTCAGCGAACGTCACGACGCCAGACAGCGCTGGCGGAGGCTTCACCGTGACGGTCTGCTCGAACTGCGCGTCCACCGACATCGAGACTGGGCCGTTCAGGTGGCCGCGGTCGAGCGCCGCGACGACAGGCTCTGGATCGGGCGGCTCGGCGCGCGCCGCGACCTGGTCCGGCGACTCCAACCGGGTGGCCACGAGCCAGGTGCCCGCGCCCAGCACGAGAAGCGCCAGCGCGGCGCCGATCAGCTTCTTCACGAGGTTCCGCTTTCTCGAGAGGCGAGAGGACACGACCGGGCCTGCGCTAGCCGAGTTCCGCGACCACCTCGTCGAGCTTCTTCTCGTACTCCTGGTAGGCGCTGCGAGCGGCTTCGAAGCCGTCGACGTCCTGGCCGATCGCCGTCAGCTCGGCGTCAGCGCGGGCCTGCAGCACTGCCACGTCGTAGCCCGAGCTGGCGCGGCACTGCGCGTCCAGCGTCGCGACCTGCCGTTCTCGAGCCGACGGCAGGCTGTTCGCGACACC
>JAEWEI010000359.1 GCA_023389545.1 Actinomycetes bacterium
TGGGGGGGTGGGGGGGGGGGGGGGCCCTGCCCCCGCCCCCCCCCACGACTGCCCAGGACCCACCTGAGGAGGTCCCGCTGTGGCCTGGTACATCGGCCGACGGCTCATGCAGACGATCCCCGTGTTCCTGGGGGCCACGCTGCTGATCTACGCGATGGTCTTCACGCTTCCCGGAGATCCCGTCGCGGCGCTAGGCGGTGACCGCGGGCTCAGCCCGGCGCTCATCGAGCGCATCCGGGAGAGCTTCAACCTGGACGAGCCCTTCTTGGTGCAGTACCTGCTGTACCTCAAGGGCGTCGTCACCTTCGACTTCGGCACGACGTTCTCGGGCCGGTCCGTGCGCGATGTCATCGGCGAGGCGCTGCCCACCACGTTCATGCTGGCGTTCATGGCGCTCGTGTTCGAGGCGGTGCTCGGGGTGGCCGCCGGCCTCATCGCCGGGCTGCGCAAGGGCAAGGCGTTCGACGCGACCGTGCTGGTCGTGAGCCTGTTCGTCATCGCCGTGCCCACCTTCGTCATCGGCTTCGTGCTGCAGTTCACCGTGGGCGTGAAGTGGGGGGTGCTGCCGCCGACCGTCGGATCGGACGTGAGCGTGCGGACGCTGCTGTTGCCCGCGATGGTGCTGGGCGCCGTGTCGTTGGCGTACGTGCTGCGCCTGACGCGCACCTCCGTCGCGGAGAACCTCACCGCCGACTACGTCCGCACGGCCACGGCCAAGGGGCTCTCACGCCCCCGTGTGGTCACGGTGCACGTGCTGCGCAACTCGCTGATCCCGGTGGTGACATTCCTCGGGGCCGACCTGGGCGCCCTGATGGGCGGGGCGATCATCACCGAGGGCATCTTCAACATCAACGGCGTCGGCGGGACGCTCTACCGGGCGATCCTGCAGGGCCAGTCGTCCACAGTCGTGTCCCTGACCACCGTGCTGGTCGTCATCTATATCGCCGCGAACCTCGTCGTCGACGTGCTCTACGCGGCCCTGGACCCGAGGATCCGTTATGCCTGACGCCCCCGTGCGGCCGGATCAGGCCCACTTCTTCGCGGCCGACACCGAGCTGGGCCTCGTCGACCAGATCGACGAGACGTCGGCGCCCACGAGCCTGTGGGCGGACGCCTGGCAGAACCTGCGCCGCCGCCCGCTGTTCTGGGTCTCGGCCGCGCTGATCGCCCTGGTGCTGCTGGTGGCGGCGTTCCCGACGCTGTTCACGTCGCTGGACCCGAGGTTCTGCGAGCTGCGCAACTCACTGGGCGAGCCGACCGCCGGGCACCCGTTCGGCTTCGACCGGCAAGGCTGCGACATCTACGCCCGCACCATCTACGGCGCCCGGGCATCGGTGGCCACTGGCGTGCTGACGACTCTGCTCGTGCTCATCGTCGGCGGGATCGTGGGCGGTGTCGCCGGGTTCTCCGGCGGGTGGTTCGACTCCCTGCTGTCCCGCGTGACTGACATCTTCTTCGCGATCCCGCTGGTGCTCGCCGCGATCGTGGTGATGCAGATGTTCAAGGAGAGCCGCAACATCCTCACGGTGGTGCTGGTGCTGGGCATCTTCGGGTGGCCGCAGCTCGCCCGAGTCACCCGTGGCGCCGTCGTGGCGGTGCGGCACTCCGAGTTCGTCACCGCCGCGCGGGCCCTCGGCGCGTCCCGGGTCGCCACGCTCGTGCGGCATGTGGCGCCCAACGCCTCAGGTCCGGTCATCGTGACCTCGACGGTGGCGCTCGGCACGTACATCGTGGCCGAGGCGACGCTGTCCTTCCTGGGCATCGGGCTGCCGCCGCAGATCACCTCGTGGGGCGCCGACATCGCGAAGGCGCAGACGTCGCTGCGCAGCGAGCCGATGGTGCTCTTCTACCCGTCGGCGGCCCTCGCCCTGACCGTGCTGAGCTTCATCATGATGGGCGACGCCGTGCGCGACGCCCTCGACCCGAAGGCGCGCACCCGATGATCCCCGTCGAGATCGACACCCAGGCCCCCACGCTCGCCACCACCGTCGAGCCGCTGCTGCGCATCAGCGACCTGGAGGTCTCGTTCGCGACAGCGAACGGGCCGGTGCAGGCGGTGCGCGGCGTCAGCCTGTCCGTCTACCCGGGGCAGACGGTCGCGATCGTCGGCGAGTCCGGATCGGGCAAGTCCACGACGGCGCATGCCGTGATCGGGCTGCTGCCCGGCACCGGGAAGGTCACCGGGGGGACGATCGAGTTCGGCGGCGTCGACATCACGCAGGCGAGCGCTAAGGACATGGTGGCGCTGCGCGGCAAGGAGATCGGGCTCGTCCCGCAGGACCCGATGTCGAACCTGAACCCGGTGTGGAAGGTCGGGTTCCAGGTGAAGGAGGCGCTGCGTGCCAACGGCGTCGCCACGGGATCGGCCGCCACAGCGCGTGCGAACGAGCTGCTGGCAGAGGCCGGGCTGCGCGACGCGCCCCGGCGGGCCAAGCAGTACCCGCACCAGTTCTCCGGCGGGATGCTGCAGCGCGCGCTCATCGCCATCGGGCTGGCCGCGCGCCCCCAGCTGCTCATCGCCGACGAGCCCACCTCGGCGCTCGACGT
>JAEWEI010000120.1 GCA_023389545.1 Actinomycetes bacterium
CGGGCGGAGATCTGCCGCCGGGTGAGCTGGGTGGGAGTGGTGGCGCTCATCGGGTGGCTCCTGCGTTGCTCGTGAGGTCGACGGCGCGGGCGTAGTACGAGTCGGCTGCGCGCAGCCGCTCGGGCGGCCCCTGCTCGACGATCCGGCCGCCCACCAGCACGATCACCTCGTCCACGTCCTGCACCGTGGTGAGCCGGTGCGCCACGACCAGCACGGTGCGGCCCTGGCCGGCGCGCTCGAGCGCCTCGACCAGCGCGGCCTCCGACGCGGCGTCCACCTGGGACGTGGGCTCGTCGAGCACCAGCACAGGGGCGTCCTTGAGCAGCGCCCGGGCGACTGCCACACGCTGCGCCTGCCCACCCGAGAGGCTGACCCCGCGCTCGCCGACGCGGGTGGCCAGGCCGTCCGGGAGCCCGCGCACGTGGTCGGCCAGGTTCGCCTCGGCGAGCGCGTGCCACAGGCGCTCGTCGTCGGCGTCGGGGGCCGCCAGGCGCAGGTTGTCGGCGAGGGCGCCGGTGAACAGGTAGGTGCTCTGGGCGACGACGGAGAGCTGGGCGCGGGCCCAGTCCAACGGCGCCGCGGCGAGGTCGTGGCCGCCGATGCGCACTGTGCCGGACGTGGGCCGCAGGTGGCCCTGGAGCAGTGCGGTGACTGTCGTCTTGCCTGATCCGGACGGCCCGATGAGGGCGGTGCGCCCGCCGACGGGGACGGTCAGAGTGACGCCGTCGAGCACCTGGTGGCCGCCCGGGTAGGCGAACCGCACCTGCTCGAGCGCGAGGGCGGGCGTGGCGGCGTCGCCCCCGGGCGCGGCCCGCTCAGCCGTCCTCGCGGGGGCGCGCAGGCTCACGGCCGGGGCCTCGACGCCCTCGGCGTCCACGACGTCCGGGACCATCGACAGCACGCCCTCGATCTCGCGCACGGCGGCACGCCCGCCCATTCCCACGTAGAAGAACTGGCCGATGCGGTCCAGCGGCTCGAGCAGCACTGTGGACACGAGCACCACGGCCACCGCCTGGCCGGGGGTGATCGCGCCGTCGCGCAGCCGTGCCATCGCCAGGCCCGCGGCGGCGGTGACCATGCCCAGTGAGAACGCGGAGTCGACGATGAGCAGCACGAGCTGGTTGCCGGCCAGCAGGCGCATCACCTGCAGGCGCAGCTGCTCGGCGGCGTGGGCCAGCTCGGCGCCCTTGGCCTCGGCGCGGTGGAACGCCGTCGACGTGGGCAGGCCCTGCAGGCCGTCGAGGAACTGCGCGGCGAACCGCCGGCCCGTGGCGCGGTACTCGTCGGACACCTTGCGGAACACCCGCTGGAAGCCGCCCACCAGCACGGGGATGGCCGGGACGGCGAGTGCCA
Source organism: Actinomycetes bacterium (assembly GCA_023389545.1). Classification (GTDB taxonomy): domain Bacteria; phylum Actinomycetota; class Actinomycetes; order Actinomycetales; family Cellulomonadaceae; genus Cellulomonas_A. The sequence goes on from JAEWEI010000120.1 coordinate 1,354, forward strand.
GCCACCCAGCGACCACCCAGTCCACCGTCGCGCCGAGCACCGCCAGCGCGATGAGCGGCACCGTGAGGGAGGCGATCATCGGGCCGATGAACGTGGACTCGTAGAACGCGGCGCGTTCGACGCCGTCGGTGGCCGTCGACACGAACCGCCCGGACCGCTGCTGCGTGCGGAACGTGACGCCGAGCCGGAAGAGCTGGCGCAGCAGCACGTCGCGGCGCTCGCCCTCGCGGGCGCCCACGCCCGCCAGGCTCAGGTGTGACCCGAGGTAGGCGCTGACCGCCGCGACGAGCAGGCCGATGAGGACGGTGGCCATCGCGCCGGCGCCAGGCCGAGCCCCGGACCGCGCGGTGTCCAGCACCGCGCCGACGCCGACGAAGGCCACTGTGGTGCTCGCGGCGGTGGCCCACGTGAGCGCGGCGGGGACGAGCACCACGTGGCGCGGCAGAGCGGGGGTGAGCGGGGAGGCCATGGTCAGATTTTAGGGTTGCCTGCCCTAAGGGCTCGGACGTTGGTCCTGGGCCGCGCGCCCTGCGGCATGGCGTGCCCGGCGACAACGGCCCGGCGAGAGCCGATGGCTCCCACCGGGCCGTTGTGCCCCTCAGCTGAAGCCGATGGCGCGTTGGGCGACGCGGTAGGCGAGCACCGTGACCCGGCGGCCGGCGGCGCCGGGCAGGTGGCAGATCTGGCCGAGCGCAGACCAGCGGACCTCGCGGTAGACCGCCGGGTCCTGGGCGCGCAGCCGCGCCCAGAGGCGCTCCTTCTCCGCCAGGGCCTGCGGGGTGCCGGCACGGATCAGCAGGACCGAGGACACCGCACAGGTGATCTGCGCGTAGTGCAGCAGGTATTTGCGCAGGCGCCTGTCGTGCACGCTCACCCCGGACAGGTGCTCGAGCATCAGCCAGTTGACCCGCAGCTGCTGGTCGATGCGCCGCAGCATCACGGCCTCGTGGACGGATTGGTCCTCGCGGCCGATGAAGTACCGGTACAGGTCGACGTCGAGGTAGTACAGGGTCCGCACGTGGGCCAGCGGGACGAACGCGTAGAGGCTGTCCACGTAGAACGTGTGCTCGGGCAGGCGCAGGCCCGCTGCGCGCAGCACGTCGGTGCGGTAGATGAGGGCGTGCATCATCATGTACTGCCGCTTGGCGAACCGGCGCGTCTGCGACCAGGTGAGCTCGCGCCCGCGCGGCAGCGCCCCGCGGTACCGCACGGCGGTCTTGGTGCGCTTGCCGACCTTCTCGTACACGAAGTTCGAGACCAGCAGGTCCACGGGGCGCCCGCCCGCGACGAACCCGCGCAGCGTCGCCAGCACCTGCGCGAACGCGTCCGGGTCGAGCCAGTCGTCCGCGTCCACGACCTTCAGGTACGCGCCCTGGGCGTGGGCCAGGCCGGTGTTGATCGCCGACCCGTGCCCCCCGTTGGCCTTGCGCAGCAGGCGCACCGCGCCCGGGTGCGCGTCGACGTACTGCTGGGCGAGCGCGGCCGTGCCGTCCGTCGACCCGTCGTCGACGACCACGACCTCGACGTCGGCCCCGAACCCGGTCAACGAGTCCAGCGCGCGGGCCAGGTAGTCCTGCGCGTTGTACGCGGGGACCACCACGGACAGCACCGGGCTCATGACGCGAGCGCCTGCTCAGGGGCGTCCACGACGGGCACCTGCTTGAAGATCACCTTGAAGATCGGGAAGAAGACCCAGAAGGAGATCGCGGAGTTGATGATCATCGTGACGAAGTCCGCGAGGGTCTCGCCCGTGCCGCCCAGGCCCCACGTGTCGATGAACAAGTCGTAGATCGGCGTCTTGTACAGGCCCTGCGCGGCGGCGGCGATCAGGGTGATCACCACGTACGCGATGGCGTACCAGATGGCCGCCTTCGTGATCGACGAGTTCGACTTGAACGTGATGCTCCGCTGCGCGAAGAAGTTGATCACCTGGGCGATCAGCAGGGTGATCTGCACGGCAAGGAAGTACGCCAGCCCGCCGCCGCCAGCCGGCAGCGCGCCCGCGGCGTAGTCGAAGATGAAGTACTGCGAGCCATCTGGGCTGGACCCGATGGGCCAGATCTGGAACGCGGTGTCCACGAGGGCCGTCATGCCGAAGACCCACTTGATCAGGGGCATCAGCGCGAGCTGCAGCACGGTGATGCCGTTGCTCAGCACAAAGAACACGATGAACTGGGCGACACCGGGGCGCGCCGTGGCGAACCGGCCCCAGGCGGCCTTCAGGCGGGTGAACATGGTGAGGTCTCTCTTCTGTGCAGGATCAGGCGTCGCGACGCAGGTCGCGCAGCGTGGCGCGGTTGGCGCGCCGGTTGCGGAAGAAGGCGCGCGCGGTGGCGCCGAATCCGGTGAAGAAGTGGCCGTTGACGATCCGGACGAGCCCGTCGACCATCTCGGCGGAGACCATGCCCCCGGTCATCTTCCCGATGGCGCGCAGCGGCATGTTCAGCAGGAACAGGATGTTCAAGTCGGGCGTGCCCTTGCGGTCGGCCACGTCGCGACGCCAGGCCAGCACCCGGTACGCGAGCCGTGCCAGCGGGGAGCGCGCCTGGGCCATCCGGTCCAGCGCGTGGTTCACGCTCAGCGGCCCTGACCACTCGGCGGCCGGGAGGGGACGTCCCAGCAGCGCGGCGAAGTCGGCGTCCGGGACGTTGCGGACATCGCCGGTGCGGTAGCACGCCGGCACGTCCTCGACGCGGGCGGGCACGGTGCCGGTCACGTCGACCGGAACGGCCAGCGGCAGGTCGTCGACGTGGGCGCCGGCGAGCACCTCCCAGGAACCCTGCTCCACCTGCCAGGCGCCCGTCACCGTGTCCCAGTGCCGGAACGCGGCGTCCCCGAGCGGGACGCTCACCGTGGCGGACTCGCCCGGCTGCAGCTCGACGCGGGCGAAGCCGGCGAGCGTGCGCACCGGACGGTGCACCCCCGCCGAGACCCGGCGCACGTACACCTGCACCACATCCGCGCCCGCGACGGCGCCGGTGTTGGTCACCGTGACGGTCGCCGAGTCCTGTGACGCCGACAGGCCGGCGTACGCGAACGTCGTGTAGGAGAGGCCGAAACCGAACGGGAACGCCACCGGGACCCCGGCGCTCGTGTAGTACCGGTACCCGACGTACGGGCCTTCGCGGTACTCGGCGCTGCGGCCCAGGGCGGGGAACGCCCCCGCCGTCGGGGTGTCGGCCAGCGCCACCGGCATCGTCTCGGCCAGGCGCCCGGAGGGGTTCACCTCGCCGGTCAGCACGTCGAGCATGCCGCCCGCGCCCGCCTGCCCGGCCAGGTAGCCGTGCACCAGGGCGCGCGCCGAGCCGAGCCACGGCGTCTCGATCACGCCACCGCCGGCCAGCACCACCACTGTGGCGGGGTTCACCTCGGCGACGGCCGCGAGCAGGTCGGTCTGGACCTTGTGCAGCGACAGCGTCGAGCGGTCCAGGCCCTCCGACTCCGCGATCTCGTCCAGCCCAAGGAAGAGCAGTGCGACATCCGCGCCGCGGGCTGCCTGCACAGCGGCGTCGTGCAGCGCGGCGTCAGGCGTCCCGTCGCGTCGGAAGCCCTGGACGACGGCCGTCACGTCGAGCTTGCTGTCACCGATCACGTCGACGATGGAGTCCAGGCGGGTCGGGTTCACAGCCGACGAGCCGGAGCCCTGGTAGCGCGGCGTGCGCGCGAAGTCGCCGATCACCGCGACGCGCGTTCCAGCCGCCAGCGGCAGGATCGCCTCGTCGTTCTTCAGCAGCACCGCGGATCGGGCCGCCACCGACCGCGCGAGCGCGTGGTGGGTCTCGAGGTCCACGGGCTGGGCCGTGCCCGGCTCGCGCGCCTCGGCGACGAGCCGCAGGACCTCCGCGGCGCGCGCGTCCAGGTCCGCCTCGTCGAGCCGCCCGGAGCGCACTGCCTCGACGATCTGCCGCGCGGAGTCCAGCCCAGCGGCGGGCATCTCGAGCGTCCCGCCGGCCGCGACCGCGGCCACGATGTCGTTGGACCCGCCCCAGTCGGAGACGACGGCGCCGTCGAAGCCCCACTCGTCGCGCAGCACCTGCGTCAGGAGGAACGGGTCCTCGTGGGCGTAGACGCCGTTGACCAGGTTGTACGCCGACATGATCGTGCGGGGCTTGGCCTCCGTGACCACGATTCCGAACGCCGTCAGGTAGACCTCCCGCAGCGTCCGCTCATCGACCACGGAGTCCGAGACCATGCGGCGCAGCTCCTGCGAGTTCGCCGCGAAGTGCTTCGGGCAGGCCGCCACGCCCTGCGACTGGATGCCCCGCACGTACCCGGCGGCCATCTTCCCGGCCAGCAGCGGGTCCTCGGAGAAGTACTCGAAACTGCGGCCCCCCAGCGGGGACCGCTTGATGTTGAGGCCCGGGCCGAGCAGCACGTCCACGTCCTGCGCGGCGGCCTCGGCGCCCAGCGCCATGCCGATGCTCTCGGCGAGCTCGACGTCCCAGGTGTTCGCGACGGCAGCGGCCGTCGGGAAGCAGGTGGCCTCCTGCGAGGCCGCGATCCCCAGGTGGTCGGCCGCGCCGAGCTGCTTGCGCACCCCGTGCGGGCCGTCGGCCAGCCACAGCGACCGCACACCGTGCCGGGGCAGGTCGTACGTCTCCCACACCGACTTGCCCGTCAGCAGGGCGGCCTTCTCGAGCAGGGTCAGGTTCTCGATCATGGTTTCCTCGATCGTGCGTGGCGGCCCAGGCGGCCTGGAGATGGGAGCCGCGCGCGATCGGCGGACGCGGTGGCGTCCTTGCCGAGGAGCCGCACGCGCGCTCCTTGCTGGTGACAGGCCGCGTCGTCTTCCCTCCCGCCCGGGGCGGTGGGGG
>JAEWEI010000132.1 GCA_023389545.1 Actinomycetes bacterium
AGGGAGAGCGACGTGACGTCCGCGTCGGGGATGCCGCACGGCACAATCCGCTCGTAGGCGCCCAGGTCGGCGTCGCAGTTCAGCGCGAAGCCGTGCATGGTGACGCCCCGGGCGACACGGACGCCGATGGCGGCGACCTTCCGGGCCCGGCGCGCGGGGGTCCCGTCGGGCCCGGCGGCCGGGTCGGCGGGGAACCAGACCCCGCTGCGTCCCTCGACCCGTTCGGCAGCGAGGCCCAGGTCGGCGCATGCGCGGATGAGCGTCTCCTCGAGCGCCCGCACGTAGCGGACGACGTCGACGGGGCTGGGCAGGCGCACGATCGGGTAGCCCACGAGCTGGCCGGGCCCGTGCCACGTGATGCGTCCGCCCCGGTCCACGTCCACGACGGGTGAGCCGTCGACAGGTCGGTCCCAGGACGCTGTGCGGCGACCGGCGGTGTAGACGTCCTCGTGCTCGCAGAGCAGCACGGTGTCCTCCCGGTCGCCTGCGGCCACCGCGGCGTGCACTTCGCGCTGGAGGTCCCAGGTCGGCTGGTAGGGGAGCAGGCGCGTCCCCAGGTCGAGCTCGACGAACTGCATGCGGCCAGGCTATCCCTGGTCCGACGGGCGCCCGCCGTCTGGCCGAGTGCTGGGCGCCTCGCGGTCCTCCGGCCTGGCGACGATGGCCAGGAGGCCGCGGAGCTGCTCGACCTGCTCCGCTGTGAGCCCGCGCGCGGTCATCTGCTCGGCGGGGACCGGATCGGCGGCCACTGCCGCTGCGGCACGCCCGGCGTCGGTGACGGCGATGACGTGCCGACGGCGGTCGTCCTGGTGTGCGGTGCGCGTGACGTAGCCGGTGCGCTCCATCTTCGCGAGCACGCGGCTCATCGTCTGCTCGGTCACGCCGCATGCCTTCGCGAGCTCGCGCTGGGAGTGCGGGCGGCGCATGAGGTGCACGAGGACGGGAAGGCTGGCGTGGTTGAGCTCCCAGTTGGACAGGTGGGCGTTCCACTCGCGCTCGACGCGGCGGGAGGCGGCCGACAGCAGCCGGCCGAGGGGCCAGTCGCGCAGGTCGGCGGAGCCCATCTGGTCCCACGGCATCGCGCCCTCGGCGGGTGGCTCCTGCTGCTGGGACAGGGGCTCAGTGGCCATCGGCTCGCGTCCTTCCGAATTGCGCATCGCGACCGGCTCCCTCATAGTACTCAGCATGCTGAGTAAAAGCGCCGGGGCAGTCGGCCGAGCTCTCGTGATCGTCGCTGTCCTCGCCGCCTGGCTGGCCATCGGCGGGGTGGGGGGGATGGCCCAGGGCCGCCTCTCGCAGGTTCAGACCAATGACACGGCAGCATTCCTGCCGTCGTCTGCGGAGTCGACCCGGGCCGCCGAGGCAGGTCAAGGGTTCATCGACAATGAGACCTTACCGGTGCTCGTGGTCATGACGCCCTCCGACGGAGGGGACGTCACCCCGGCCCAGCTCGGCGCGGTGCAGCAGTACCTGCAGACCCTGCCGGAGACGCCCATCCCGGGCGCCGACGCCGACGCCGGCGACCCCACGACGTTCGCCGATGTGCTGGCCGGTCCCACAGTCGCCGTCCCCTCCGAGGACGGCAAGGCGCTGCTGATCCCGCTGTCCCTCGACGCCGCCGCCACCGAGGAGCCGCTCGCGGACGGCGAGGCGGTCACCGGCGCCGTCGTCTCCGAGCTGCGCGCGTCCCTCGCTGACGAGCTGGGCGCCACCGCCGACTCCGCCGGAGAGCTCGGCCTCAACGCCTGGGTCACCGGGCCCGGCGGCTACGTGGCCGACCTCGTCGAGGCGTTCGGCGGCATCGATGGCGTGCTCCTGCTCGTCGCGCTCGGAGCCGTCCTGGTCATCCTGATCCTCGTCTACCGCTCGCCGTTCCTCCCGCTCATCGTCATCCTCTCGGCCGTCTTCGCGCTGTGCCTCGCGGCCCTGGTGGTGTACAACCTGGCCGCCAACGGGACGCTGGTGCTCAACGGCCAGGCGCAGGGCATCCTCTCCATTTTGGTCGTGGGCGCCGCCGTGGACTACTCGTTGCTGCTCGTCAGCCGCTACCGCGAGGAACTGCGCCGAGTGCCGAGCACGTACACGGCAATGGCGCGGGCGGTGCGCGGCTCCATCGAGCCGATCGCCGCAAGCGCCGGCACCGTCATCGCCGGCCTGCTGTGCCTGCTGCTCTCGGACCTCGGGTCCAACCGGAGCCTGGGCCCCGTGGGTGCGATCGGCATCGCCTCGGCGCTGTTGGCCACCCTCACGCTGCTGCCCGCGCTGCTGCTCATCCTGGGCTCGCGCTCGCGCGGTCTGTTCTGGCCGCGCAAGCCCCGGCCCACCGAGGGCGCCGCGACCGCCACGTCCCCGGCGCTCCGCCCCACCGCAGAGGTGCTCACCGGGCTGTGGGGTCGCCTGGCACGGTTCGTCGGCGCCCACGCCCGCCCGGTCTGGGCGATCACCACGCTCGTGCTCATCGGCGGCGCGGCCTTCCTGCCCACCCTGCAGGCCTCGGGCACCAACCAGTCCGACGTCTTCCTGACGCCCGTCGACTCAGTGGCAGGAGAGGAAGTCCTCGCCGAGCACTTCCCAGCCGGCGTCGTCCAGCCCGCAGTGGTCATCACCCCCGAGGCCGACCTGGAGGCCGTGGTGGACGCGGCCGAGGGCGTTGACGGCGTCGAGTCGGCCACGCCGGTGTCGGATCGGGAGAGCGGCGCGCCCGTCGGCGGCGCCCCGGCCGACGGGCCACCGGCCGAGCCCCGCGTGGTCGACGGCATGGTGAAGGTCAACGTCATCACCACCGCCGCGTCCGACACCCAGGACGCCGTCGAGACTGTCGAGCGCCTGCGGGACGCTGTGCACCAGGCCTCGCCCGAGGCCCTCGTGGGCGGCGCGGCGGCGCAGACCCTCGACACGCAGATCGCCGGCGCCCGCGACCTCAAGGTCATCGTGCCCACTGTGCTCGCCGTGATCCTGGTGATCCTCGTCATCCTGCTGCGCGCCCTCGTCGCCCCGCTCCTGCTCGTGGTGGCGAACGTGCTGTCCTTCGCCGCGGCACTCGGCATCGCGGCGGTGGTCTTCAACCACGTGCTCGACTTTCCCGGCGCCGACCCCACGGTCCCGCTGTACTCGTTCGTCTTCCTGGTCGCGCTCGGCGTGGACTACTCGATCTTCCTCATGACCCGCGTGCGCGAGGAGACCGTGCACTTCGGCACCCATGACGGGGTGCTGCGCGGCCTGGCGGTGACCGGCGGCGTCATCACCTCGGCCGGCGTGGTGCTGGCGGCGACGTTCGGGGCCCTCGGCATCCTGCCGCTGCTGTTCCTGGCCCAGCTCGCGTTCATCGTGGCCCTCGGCGTGCTGATCGACACGCTCATCGTCCGCAGCCTGCTGGTGCCCGCGCTCGTGCACGACCTGGGCCGAGTCGCCTGGTGGCCCAGCCGTCTCGCCCGCGCCGACGTCGAGGCGGCCGCACTGGCCGCCCACGAGTCGCAGGCGCCGGTCGCGCAAGGTGGAGGCCGCTGAGGCGCACCCGCCCACATGGCCGCCTAGGGTGAGCGCATGAGCCTCACGCGCCGAGTCGGCCTGGTCGGATACGGATCCGCGGGTCGGAAGATCCACTCCCGGCTGCTGCGGGAGGCCGGCCTGCGGGTCACCCACGTCGTCACCCGCAGCCCCGAGCGGACCGCCGCCGCGCGCGAGGACTGGCCCGGGGTGACAGTCGTCCCGAGCATCGACGCGCTGCTGGACGACGCGGCCGCCCTCGACCTCGTCGTCATCGCGAGCCCCACGGCCGAGCATGCCCACCAGGCGCATGCGGCGCTCGCGGCCGGGCTGCCGGTCGTGGTCGACAAGCCGCTCGCGACCACCACGGAGGCCGCGCGCGCCCTCGCCCGGGACGCAGAGGGCTCCGGTGGGCGGCTCACGGTGTTCCAGAACCGCCGCTGGGACCCCGAGCAGCTCACCCTCCAATCAGTCATCGCCGCGGGCGAGCTCGGCCGGGTGCACCGGTTCGAGCGTCGATGGGAGCGGTGGCGCCCCGAGCCGCAGCGGCGCTGGAAGGAGCAGGACCTGATCGGCGGCGGCCTGCTGCTCGACCTCGGCGCGCACCTGGTGGACTCGGCCATCCAGCTCTTCGGGGCCGTGACGAGCGTCTACGCCGAGCTGAGGTCGATCACCACCCCCGCCGAGGACGACGTGTTCCTCGCGCTCACCCACCGGCCGGCGCCCGACGGCGCCGTGGTCATCAGCCACCTGCAGGCGAGCGGCCTCACCGGGGCGCCCGGCCCACGCACGCGCGTGCTGGGCGACAAGGGCGCCTTCCTCGTGACGAGCTACGAGGGGGAGCCGACGCCGTTCGAGGTGCTCGACGAGACGTGGGCAGCACACGGCGGGGATGACGTCGGCGGGTGGCTCGTGCACGGCGCCGAGCGGATCGCGGTCCCCCGGGCCCCCGGCGGGCATGAGGACTACTACCGTGCCGTGGAGCGCTGGCTCGATGACGGCGCCCCACCGCCAGTCGACCCCTGGGACGCCGTGCGGACGGCGGCGGTGCTCGACGCCGCGCGCGTCTCCGCCAGCGAGCACCGCGTGGTCGCGATCGGGCCCGCGACGAGCGGGACGCCGACACACGTCCCGGAGGCTCGGGGCTGAGCCCCCTCCGGCCTATTCGCCAGCCCGGCCCGTCCGCCAGCCTGACCTCTCCGCCAACCCAGCCTGTGGACGGCGTGGTCTGCGTGCCTTTCGCGCGGTTCGATGGGGCGCATGCCCACGTCGCGCCCCGGCGGCCCCGCCGTCCAGCCTGACCGAGTCGACCCCGCACTCGCCGCCGCGCTGCTCATGGCGGGGTACCGGGCGCTCGGCCCCGTGGGGCGGGGCAGTGGCGGACCCGCCTGGTCGGCCGCGTCGCTCGACGACCCGGCGCGGCGCGTCGTCGTCCGCGTGGTCGACCTGGCGCCCGACCCACGCCGTGAGGCCCGTCTGCGCCGCCTCCTCGAGCAGCGGCACCCGCACCTCGCCCAGCTCGTGGCGGCGGTGCCCGTCCCGCCGAGCCGATGCGCCCTGCTGGTCGAGCACGTCCCCGGCCCGACGCTGGAGGCAGTGCGCGCAGCGCGCGGGCCGCTGACCTCCGGGGAGGCGGTGACTGTGGCGGTGCCCCTCGCCGACGCCCTAGGCGCGCTGCACTCGGCCGGGCTGGTGCACGGCGACGTCTCACCCGCGAACGTGGTCATCCGGCAGGACGGCTGCCCCGTGCTGGTCGACCTGCAGGGGTGCGTGGTCGACAGCGGGGGCACGCCAGGCTTCGCCGCGCCGGAGGTCGAACGCGGCGCGGAGCCCAGCCCGCCGTCGGACGTGCACGCCCTGGCGCGGACAGTGCTCGCCCAGCTCCCGCCGGACCGGCCCCCGGGGATGCCCAGCGCCGAGCTCACCGAGCTGCGGCACGTGCTCGCCCAGGCCAGCGCCGACGATCCCGACGAGCGCCCCGACGCGCGCGCCTTCGGCGACGCGTGCTTCCGGGTCGACGAGGCCCTGTCCATCGCGCTGCCGGACCCGGGAGTGCTCGCCCGCACCGAGCTCGCCAGGCTGGGATCGAGCCCCGGCCCGCGCTCCAGCACCCGGCCCGGATCAGCTCTGCGGGGCCGGGGGACGTCACGGCACCGTGCCGCCGTCCGCTGGAAGGGCCCGGTGCTGGGAGCGGCGATCGCCGTGCTCGTGCTGGGCGCGGGGGT
>JAEWEI010000176.1 GCA_023389545.1 Actinomycetes bacterium
GCCGCAGCCGACGCAGCGGTGCGAGCCGCCGCCACTGACGAGGGCGTGCCGTCGACCCCCACGACCACCGGCGTCCACGCGTCCTGGGCGACGGCTCCCGCGGCCGGGACCACCGCCACCGGGCAGTGCGCGTACCGCACGAGGTGGGCGCTGATCGACGCCGTGCCGGGCCGCCCTCGCCGCCCGCGGGCGCCGACCACCAGCAGGCGCGCGTCGTGGCTCAATGCGCACAGCGACGCGAGCATCGGGCCGCGCACCAGGCGCGTGGAGACCCGGAGCCCGGGATGGAGCAGCCTCAGCTCGGCGCGGGCTTCGTCGAGGTACTCGGTGGCGTCGTCGTGGGGGAGGTAGGCGGCCATGGAGCCAGGCCAGCAGGCGAACGTCCACGCGTACGACCGGTGCGGGGCGTAGGGGGCCCGCGCGAGCACCACCGGGGCTCCGAGGCGGAGGGCCTCCTCGACCCCGAATTGGAGCGTGCTCGCGCTGTGCGGAGAGCCGTCGAGCGCGATGACGACGGGGCCCTCGGAGAACATGACCATCACCTCATTGGGACGAGCACTGAGGTCAGCGTACGGACCCCGCCTGAGGCCGCCGCCGGGCCGAAGGTCCTGGGAGGCACGTGCCAGTCTCGGGCGTCGCGTCCGCTGGCAGACCGGTCACGGCGTGCACACGACGCTGTCAGCCGAGGCGGGCCTGGCGTCGAGGAGCAGCGCGGCGCGTTCGCGGCCGAGGTTCCACTCCGCCGGGCTCTGCGCCGGGTTGACGTGCCACCCCGCCAGGAGGCATGACGCCCAGGGCTCGTCGAGCGCCGCGATCGCCGGCACCGCGTCGGCCGACAGCCCCTGCAGGTACGACACGTCCAGCGGCGGCGCCTCCGGTCCGGCGGCCATGTTGTGGCGGACGATCTGCGCATCGGGGTTGACCAGGGCCAGGCCGAGCATCGCCACAGCGGCGACCTGCGCCACTGCGCGAGGCAGCCAGCCCGCCCGCCAGCGCACCCCTGCGACTAGCACGAGCACCAGGATCGCTGCCATCACGAGTTCCACGGCCACGACGAACAGCCGCAGGCGGGTCAGGCCGAACGCGTCGACGTACAAGTCCATGCGACGAAGCGCCGAGGCGACCACACCGAGGGCGCCGACGCACAGCACGCCCAGCCCTGCGCGTGCGATGAGCCGGTCGCGGGTCGTCTCCCGAGGGGCCCACCGCGCGCCTACCGCCACGACGGCGAGCGTCAGCGCGGTCACGGCCATGAGTTGCGCGAAACCCTCACGGGCGTACTCGGCGTACGTCAGCCCCGCAGTCTCGAGCACGTGCCGGTGGCCGCCGAGGAGGGCGCCGACCTGCACGAGGACGAAGGACAGCACCAGCGCGTCTAGCGCGAGCACAGGCAGCAGCCACTCACCGCGACGAGCGGCCCGAGCCTGCGGCAGCACTGCCGCCGACCAGGGTGGCGGAGCGAGGGCCAGGTGGGCCAGCGAGGCCGTGACCGCGGCCATCAGGGTGCCCACCACGAGCCGTGCGGGCAGCGACGACAGCTCGACCTGGGGCAGGTAGCTCGCGAAGACCCTGTCGGCGCTCGCGAAGAGCCCGCCGAAGACCACGAGCAGGACAACAGTGACGCCGATGCTGCGCACCGCCACGCCGAGCTGCCCGCGGCGCCCCTCGCCGATCGCCCGAGCGCCGCGCGCGAGCCACGGCAGGGAGCGCGCCAACCCCGCGGCCCAGCTCACAGGGCCGAGCGCCATGGCGGGCGCCGAGCGAGCGGACGTCACCGCCGCAGCCCCAGCCCACCCGGCGGCGACCGCGCACAGCCCGGTCACCCATCCCGCGTCGCGCACGGCGACCACAGCGAGCAGCGCGACCGACAGCGCCGCCGTCACGAGGTCGGCGACTGAGCGTCGCTGGATCAGTGTCGGCACCGCCACCGCCCACAGCGCCAGGCCCATGACGGCGACTCCCAGGCCCGGGCGGTTGCCCACGAGCACGACCCCGCCGAGCAGGCCGACGATCGCGCAGGCCACCAGCGCCCGAGGAGGGGCCGTGCGGGGGCCCGCCTCCCAGAACGCGCGCATCGGCGCCGCGAGGGCGACAGACGGGGCGACGGAGGCCGCCGCTCCAGACATTCCAGGGATCGGCGTCGGACCCGACGCTGGGGCGCTCAACTCGCTCATAGACATGACGCTAGGCAGCACGCGCGGTCGTGTCCGGCGACTTGGTGGGAGCCGCGAGAGGTTCATGTGCAGGTGTGCGCCCAGTGATGGCGGTCCGGTGCGCGCCGTGGAGGAACCGGCGCCGAAGCGTGCAGGGCGGCGTCGCGCCCGCATGCCCCAGGCTCAGGCTGTGGGCCAGGGCGACCCGCGCGGACGGCGAGAAGGAGAGACGCTGCGCATGTGGTGGATGTCGGCGCGCGGTGGTGTCATCGGTGCATGCCCTGGGAGGTGCGCCCCGTGACGCCGGACCGGTTCGACGACTTCGCGGACGTCGTGAACCCGAACCGGCGGGCAGACGCGTGCTGGTGCCTGTCGCACAGGCTGCGCACGAGGGAGATCGAGGAGCTCGGGAACGGCAGCCGCGAGCAGGCCATGCGCCGGCTCTGCGAACGCCGGGACCCGCCGGGAGTGGTGGCGTACCTGGACGGGCTGCCCGTCGGCTGGTGCAACATCGGGCGACGCGACGACATGCCGCGGCTCGTGCACTCAAGGGTCATCCGGCCCCTTGACGACGTCCCGGTGTGGAGCATCGTGTGCGTCGTCGTGCGCGGCGGTCATCGCAGGCAGGGAGTCACGACGCCGCTGATCGAGGGAGCGGTCGACTTCGCCCGGTCGCGAGGCGCCCCCGCGGTGGAGGCGTACCCGGTGGACCCGCCAGGGCGGATGGACACGACGATGGCGTTCGTGGGCACGCGGACGATGTTCGAGAGCGCGGGATTCGACGTGGTCGGCGTCACCGAGGCGCTGGCCAGCAAGCTGCCCCGGCTCGTGATGCGCCGCGGCCTCGACAGGCGGGTGTAGACGGAGGGCGGGCATGACGCGGAACATCGACATCGTCACCACGTACCTGGACGGGTTCCGGAAGAACGACCACGCCCAAATCCTGTCCTGCTTGACCGACGACATCGAGTGGACCGTCTTCGGCGCGTTCCACCTGGTCGGCAAGGAGGCCTACGACAGGGCCATCGACGGCGCGCCGACGTTCATCGATCCGCCCGAGTTGGAAGTCGTGCGCATGGTCGAGCAAGGCGACGTCGTGATGGCCGAGCTCCTCGGCACCGCCAGGCTCGCCGCGGGCGGCGAGGTGCGCATGTCGATGGCCGAGGTCTTCGTCTTGCGGGGCGGGAAGATCGCCGAACGACGCGCGTGGGTGATCCCGCTGACCGACGGCCATCCCCTCTGATCCGCTGGCGACGGCGCCTGCGCGCACCGTCGGCGGGCGCCGCCCAGTGGCGAGAACGCGGGATCGGCATAGTGTCGTAGCAGGTCAGAAAGCGGCTGCGCAGGACGAGAGGCGATGATTCGGCGGGCTCCCCGCCCATGCCGTTGCCGCGCCGCCAGCAGCGGAGGAGCACAGCGATGGAAGACGAGCGCAAGCATTCCCGGCGACGCGATCACGGGCCCGACCAGGTGGGCCCGACGCCCGCGGGCTCGGGCGGCGCCGGGGCGCCGGACCCCGACGACCAGCGCAAGCCGGACTCGCCGACGGACTTGCACAAGCGCTCGTGGATGCACGTGGCCCGCACGACCATCAGGCAGTTCTCCCGGGACCAGTGCCAGGACGCCGCCGCCGCGCTCACCTACTACGCGGTCCTCGCCTCGGCGCCGGCGCTCCTGGCCTTGCTCTCGCTCCTCGGGCTGATCGGCGACAGCGAGAAGATCGTCAACCAGGTGATGGGGATCGCGGAGTCGGTGGTGCCCGCGGAGTCGATGGAGACCCTCGAGCCGATCATCCAGGGTGCGGCGGGCAAGAGCGGCCAGGCCGGGCTCGCCCTGATCGTCGGTGTGGCCCTGGCCCTGTGGTCGGCGTCCGGGTATGTCGGCGCCTTCGGACGGGCGATGAACCGCATCTACGAGGTGGACGAGGGCCGGCCGATCTGGAAGCTGCGCCCGGTGATGCTCGTGGTGACGGCCGTCGTCGTGGTGCTGGCGGCCCTGGTCGCCGCGGCACTCGTGCTCACCGGCCCCGTTGCGCGTGCAGTCGGCGACGCGGTGGGGCTCGGCTCCGCCGCGCTCACCGTTTGGAACATCGCCAAGTGGCCGGTGGCGCTCGGGCTGGTCGTGGTGATCGTGGCGCTTCTGTACTACGCCACCCCCAACGTTCGGCAGCCGAAGTTCCGCTGGATCAGTGTGGGGGCCGTGGTCGCGATCCTCGTGTGGG
>JAEWEI010000219.1 GCA_023389545.1 Actinomycetes bacterium
CGTCCCCGCTGCCGCCTGTGTCGCTGCACGCGGCGAGGGCGAGGGCCGCCACTGCCGCGAGGCCGACGATGCGCTTGATCTTCACTGTTCCTCCTGGAGGGTCACGTGCGAGGGGTGACGACGGGAGCCGGGGTCGGCCGCTCTCGTTCAACGCGAGGACATTACGGTCGGGATGCCCTGTTGACGACGCTTCGTCGCAATCGTTATTGGAGTGATACCACCCGGTAACACCCCGGAAGCGCGACCGACCGCGCCGCCCGCTCTCGCACGGTCGACGCCGTCGGCGACCTGAATGACCTCTATGTCCTATCAGTGCGCGGCGCTGCTGACCAGGCCCCCGCGGGATCCGGGGTCGGAAGGCGGTGCTACACGCCGGGCGCCGGCTCCTCGATCACATGCGCGCGCGTGAAGCCGACCCGGTCGCCGAACCGCGGCCGTCGCAGTCGGTAGGGCTCGCAGTCCACCCGGCCCACGAGCCAGCCGTCGCCCCCGTCAGCCTCCTCGACGCGCACCCACAGACGCTCCACGACGCCCGGCCACACCTGCTCGAAGGTGAGCTTGACGACACTGCCCTCGGCAAGCGGCGGCAGGCCATCGCCTCCGGGCGCACCCTCGGCCGCGTCCCCAGCCCAGAGCACCGGGGCGTCGTGGCGGACCGCGGCGAGCAGCCGCCAGGGGAACAGCAGCCTGCCGAGCACATCGCGCCGCTCGCCCCGGCAACGTGGAGACAGCCCCGTTCCCCTCATGCGGCGAGGATAGGCCCCCGGGCCGTCAGCCCGTTGGCCGCGCTCCCCGCTCGGCCGCGACGAGCTCGCGCAGCGCCGGCGCCACCTCCTGGCCGAATCGTGCGAGCACCGCCGGGTCGTCGCTCTGCAGGATGTACGCGCTGAAGCCGTGCTCGAGGGTGAGCGAGGCCAGGTGGTCGACCCACCGCTCCGGCGGCCCGGACAGCGGCCCCTCCCCCGCGGGCCCGAACGTGCCGCTGATGTTCACCAGGCGCCGCACCGCGGCGGGCTCCCGGCCGGCCGCGAGCGCCGCCTCGTCGATCGTCGCGTTCGCAGAGGCGATCTCCGCTGGTGCGATGCGGCCCATCGACGGAAGCCACCCGTCG
Organism: Actinomycetes bacterium; assembly: GCA_023389545.1. Classification (GTDB taxonomy): domain Bacteria; phylum Actinomycetota; class Actinomycetes; order Actinomycetales; family Cellulomonadaceae; genus Cellulomonas_A. The sequence continues at coordinate 1,112 of JAEWEI010000219.1, forward strand.
GCCTTGCGCCCGGTGAGGCGGAGCATGCGCGGCTTGAGGGCGCCGAGCCAGATGTCGATGCGGTGCGCGGGCGCGGGGCCGCGCTTCGCGCCGTCGACATGATGATGGGACCCGCCGGCCTGCAGCCGAGTGCGGTCGCCGGCGTCCCAGACGCCGCGGATCACGTCGATGGCCTCGCTCAGGGCGCCGACGGCCTGGCCCGGGGTGAGCCGCTGGCCGCCCATGGCCTCGATGGCGTCCCAGAACGCCCCGGCGCCCAGCCCCAGCTCGACGCGCCCACCGCTGAGCAGGTCGAGGCTCGCGGCGGAGCGGGCCAGCACAGCGGGCTGCCGCAGTGGGAGGTTGAGCACATTGCCGGCCAGGTGGATGCGGTGGGTGCGGGCCGCCGTGTAGGCCATCAGCGTCCAGGTGTCGAGGAACGCCGGCTGGTAGGGGTGGTCCTGGAAGGTCGCGAGGTCGAGACCCGCCCGTTCGGACTCCTGGGCGAGCACGACCGCCTGCTGCGGGTCGGCGCTCGCCGGGGTGAGAAAGGAGCCGAACACCAGGTCGTGGCCGTAGTCGGGCATGCGTCGCTCCTTCGGTAAGGGGGCCGTCCCGCGCCCACCAGCATGCCGTCAGCCGGACGTGACGGCTCCCCGCGCCGGGGCTGCTGAGGCGGCGACGTCGATCAGCACCTCGGCCGCCCGGCGGGCCTGCGCGGCGGCGTCGGGCGCGCCGGCGATCGCGGCTGTCGTCTGCGCGCCCTCCGCGAGGATCGCGAGCTGGGCGGCCAGCTCGGGGGTGCCGCCGGCGTCGGCCACCAGCCGGGCGACGTACTGCTGGAAGGACTCCTTGTGGGCGCGCGTCTCCGCGGCGACGACCAGCGAGGTACCGCCCAGCTCGGCGAAGGTGTTGATGAAGCCGCAGCCGCGGAACCCGTCGTCCGCGAACCACTCCGCGAGGTAGTCGAACACCGCGAGCAGCCGGGCGCGCGGGGTGGCGCCCTGGCTGACCTTGCCCGCGACGCCGTCGGACCAGAGCTGGTGACGGCGCCGGAGCACCGCCAGCACGATGTCGGACTTCGAGGGGAACAGCGCGTACAGCGCCTTGAGCGACACGCCGGCCGCGGTGCGCAGCTCGTCCATGCCGACTGCCTGGATGCCGCGGGCGTAGTAGAGGCGATCTGCGGCCTCCACCACCCGGGCACGGGTCTCTTGCTCGTTCATCACGCCATAGTACTTGCGCGGAGAACGTACGTTCTCTACGGTGGTGACCACAGCAGAGAACGATCGTTCTCTCAGTCCTAGAGAGCAGGGGCCATGGGCTACATCACCGTCGGAACCGAGAACAGCACGAGCATCGACCTGTACTACGAGGACCACGGCACAGGCCAGCCTGTCGTGCTGATCCACGGATACCCGCTCAACGGCGACTCGTGGGAGAAGCAGACCGCCGCCCTGCTCGACGCCGGCTACCGCGTCATCACCTACGACCGCCGCGGCTTCGGCCGCTCGAGCCGACCCACCGAGGGCTACGACTACGACACGTTCGCCGCCGACCTGAACACCCTGCTCGAGGCCCTGGACCTCCGCGACGCCGTGCTCGTCGGCTTCTCGATGGGCACCGGCGAGGTCGGCCGCTACCTGGGCTCCTACGGCTCGGAGCGGATCGCGAAGGCGGCGTTCCTCGGCTCGCTCGAGCCCTTCCTGCTCCAGACCCCTGACAACCCCACCGGTGTCCCGCAGGAGGTCTTCGACGGCCTCCTCGCCGCCGTCAAGGCGGACCGGTACGCGTTCTTCACCGAGTTCTTCACCAACTTCTTCAACACTGACGAGTTCTTGGGCAACCGCCTGAGCGAAGAGGCGCTGCGCGCGAGCTGGGACGTGGCCTCCACCGCGAGCCCGCACGCCTCGGTCGCCGCGCACCCGACGTGGCTCACGGACTTCCGTGGCGACGTCGCCAAGATCGACGTCCCGGCGCTGATCGTGCACGGCACCGCCGACCGCATCCTGCCGATCGACGCCACCGGCCGGCTGTTCGCCACGTCGCTCCCGGCCGCCGACTACGTGGAGATCGAGGGCGCGCCGCACGGCCTGCTGTGGACCCACGGCGCCGAGGTCAACGAGGCACTCCTCGCGTTCCTCGCCAAGTAGCAGTGGGCCGGGCACTGCCCGGCCGAGCGCACGACGACCACCCCACCGCAGCCGCGGCCGGTGGTCGTCGTGCGCGCACCGTCGCGCGTCGGCCCACGCCCGCGCGACAGCCCGCCTCTCAGGAAACCGACGCACGCTGGTCGCCGATCCAGAAGGGGGAAGCACGTGACTCGACGACTGACGTTCCTGACAGCCATCCTCGGCTGTCTCGCCCTCCTGTTCGGATGGTCGATGGGCTTCGACGGCGCCGCCGCCGAACGCCTCCGCAAGGCCTCC
>JAEWEI010000332.1 GCA_023389545.1 Actinomycetes bacterium
CGACGGCCATGCCGCGCAGCCCGCGGGAGCCGATCTGCTCGGTCAGCGCGGCGAGGCGCTCACGCTGCGCCTCGTCGAGCGGGACCTTCCCCGTCGGGGTGTCCAGCCACGCGCAGCGGGCCAGCACCACGTCCGGGCCTCCCTTGACGAACAGCCGCGCGCCGCTCTCGCCCGGGACCAGCCCTTCTGCCCAGGCGGCCAGGGTCGCCCGGGCCTCGTCGTCCGCGGGCGCCTCGCCGCGCACCGCCGCCCACTCGTGGAACGTCGCCATGTACTTGCGGTCGGAGTCGAAGGGGATCTCCGCGACCCGGGGCCAGGCGCGGCGCGCCGCGTCCACGTCGAGGCCGCCCTTCGCGGCGAGCACCACGAGGGCGCCCTCGGTGGGGTCGCCCACCAGCTCGCCGTCGCGCAGCACGGCCTCGCTCGCCAGCGCCATGCCCAGCAGCGCGCGGCGCACATCCGGCGCGGGGCCCTCGCCCGTCACCTCGAGGGCGCCGTCGGTGGAGTAGCCCTCCCCGGACACCTCGAAGAGCCGCTGCCCGGCGAACAGCTCACGCGCTGTCATCTGGTTGAGGGTCAGGGTGCCGGTCTTGTCCGTGGCGATGTGCGCGGTCGAGCCGAGCGTTTCCACGGAGGACAGCCGCTTGAGGATCGCGCCCTGCCGCGCGAGCCGCCCGGCGCCCATCGCGAGGGTGAAGGTGACGACGGCCGTCAGCCCCTCGGGGATGGTCGCGACGGCCAGCGCCACAGCCGTCAGGAACAGGTCCGCTGGCGCCACGCCCCGCAGCAGGCCGAGCACGAAGACGATGACGATGACGACGCCGGCGATGACGCTGAGGAACGTCGCGAGCTGCGCGATCTGCCGTTGCAGCGGCGTGGTCTCCCGCCCGGCCGAGCTGAGCAGCCCCGCGACGCGGCCGATCTCGGTGCGCATGCCGGTGGCCGTGACGAGCAGCGCGCCGCGCCCGCGGGTGACGGCAGTGCTCATGTACGCCATGTCGGTGCGGTCGCCGAGGCCCGCGGCAGGGTCGCCCAGCGCGGACACGTCCTTGCTGACCGGCGCCGACTCCCCCGTGAGGGCCGACTCCTGCACCTCCAGGCCCGCCGCCTCGATCAGCCGCCCGTCGGCCGGGACGACGTCGCCCGGCTCGAGCAGCACGACGTCCCCGGGCACGAGCCCGTCGGCCTCGACCTGCTCGACCCGCCCGTCACGCCGCACCGTCGCACGCGTGACAGTCATGTCCTGCAGCGCGCGCAGGCTGTTCTCAGCCCGGCGCTCCTGGACCAGGTTGAGGATCGCGTTGAAGACGACCACCACGAGGATGACGATCGGCGTCTCGAGCTCGCGGGACACCACAGCGCTGACCACGGCCGCGGCCAGCAGCACGAGCGTCATCGGCTCGACCAGGAGGGCAAGGATCTTGCGCCACGCCGGAGTCGGGGGCGCCTGCTCGAGCTGGTTCGGGCCGACGTCCGCCAGCCGTCGGGCGACCTCGGGGCCGTCCAGCCCCTGTCGGGGATCGACGGCGAGCGCGGTCTTGGCCTCGTCGATCGTCAGGACGTGCCACGGACGGGCGTCCCCTGATGTCGTGTCGGCTGTGGCGATGGGGTCTGCCTCGGGCATCTGCCCATCCTCGCATCGGGCTGCCGCGCACGCGGGCCCGGCGCCGCGCCACGGGAGGACGGCCCGGCCACCGGTCGCCGCGCGCACTCGCGGTGCGTAGCGTGGTGAGGTCCATTCGGACACGGGTGGACGAGCCGAGAGCGCGGCCTCGGACCCTGCGGTTGTCCCGGCGGCCTCGGCTCCCGCACTCCTGAGGAGGCCGGCTGATGAGCACCCCGATGGACCCCCACGACCAGCCACCCGCCTACCGGCCCGAGCCCCACGGCTCCAGCGCGGCGCGCATCGGCGACGCGGTGGTGGAGCGCGAGCGGGAGCGGTTCGGCGGCGTCAAGGTGGGCTCCGCGTTCTTCGGATGGCTCACCGCGACGGGCACTGTCGTGTTGCTGACCGCCATCGTGGCGGCGGTGGGCATCGCGATCGGCGCGGCCAGCAACACCGACATCGACGCGGCGACGGATCAGGCCGCCGCCGATCCGACGACCGTCGGGATCGTCTCCGGCATCCTCCTGCTGCTGGTCGTCCTGGTGGCCTACTACTGCGGCGGGTACGTGGCCGGGCGGATGGCGCGCTTCAACGGCGCGCGGCAGGGCGTCGCCGTGTGGTTGTGGGCCGTGGTGCTGTCGGTGGCGGTGGCCGTCCTCACGGCGATCGCCGGCGCCCGCTACAACGTGCTGGCGGAGCTGAACGGCGTTCCGACGGTGCCGCTGGACGAGGGCTCCCTCACATTCGCGGGGGTGGTCGCGCTGGTCGTGATCGCGGTGGCGAGCCTGGTGGGCGCGGTGCTGGGCGGCATGGGAGGCATGCGGTTCCACCGCAGGGTGGACCGGTTCGGCTTCAGTCGCTGACGTGACCGATACCCCCGGGGGTATATAGTCGGAGTGTGGACCAGCACCTGACCCCCCGCACCAACCCTGTCCCCGACGGCGCCGCCGCCCGCCGGATCGTCATCGTCGGCGGCGTCGCCGGCGGCATGAGCGCCGCCGCCCGCGCCCGCCGCAACGACGAGCGCGCCGAGATCATCGTGCTCGAGAAGTCTGAGCACGTGTCGTTCGCGAACTGCGGCCTCCCGTACCACCTGTCCGGCGAGATCGAGCGCCGCGACGACCTGCTGCTGCACACGCCCCAGTCGCTCGCGCGCACCCTCGACCTCGACGTCCGGACCCACCACGAGGTCGTGGCCGTGGACCCCGCCGCCCGGGCCGTCACAGTCCGCGGCCCGCACGGCGAGCACCGGATCGGCTACGACGCGCTGCTGCTCGCGCCGGGCGGCGTCGCCGTGCGACCCCCGATCGACGGCATCGACCACCCCGCCGTCCACACCCTGCGGACCATCCCGGACGTCGACGCGCTGCGCGCCGAGGTCGACCGGGTCACGTCCGCGCAGACGCCGGGCGCCACCCCGCGCGCCGTCGTGGTGGGCGCCGGGTTCATCGGCCTCGAGGCGGTGGAGGCGCTCACCGCACGCGGGGTGCGCGTCGACCTGGTGGAACTGGCCGACCACGTGCTGCCCCCGCTCGACGCCGAGCTGGCGCCGCTGCTGGCCGACGAGCTCGCGGCGCACGGCGTCGGGGTGCACCTCGGCGTCTCGGCACAGTCGATCCACCCCGCCGCCGATGGCCACCGCGTCACCGTGGCCCTGTCCGACGGCACGCCGCTGCCGGCCGACCTCGTCGTGGTCAACGTCGGGGTGCGCCCCGCCGGCGACCTCGCCCGCCAGGCGGGCCTCGACACCGGCACCACCGGCGCCATCACCGTCGACGCGGACCAGCGCACGTCCGACCCGCACATCTGGGCCGTGGGCGACGCAGTCGAGGTGGCGCACGCCGTCACCGGCGCCGTCGGGCCCGTCCCGCTGGCCGGCCCGGCCAACCGCCAAGGCCGCCGCGCCGCCGACTCCATGACCGGGCGCCGCACCACCCCGCAGGCCACAGTGCTCGGAACCGCCATCGTGCGCGTCTTCGGCCTCACCGCAGCCGTCACCGGCGCCAGCCAGGCCACGCTGCGCCAGGCGGGCATCGCGCATGAGGTGGTGCACCTGCACCCCGCGCACCACGCCGGGTACTACCCCGGCGCCGAGACGATGCACCTGACGGCGTCCTTCGCGCCCGACGGCCGCCTGCTGGGCGCCCAGGCCGTGGGCCGCTCCGGGGTGGACAAGCGCATCGACGTGCTCGCCACCGCGCTGCGCGCCGAGATGACCGCAGACGACCTGGCCGAGCTCGAGCTCGCCTACGCCCCGCCGTACGGCTCCGCCAAGGACCCGGTGAACATGCTGGGCTTCGTGGCGCAGAACGTGCTGAGCGGCGCCATGCCGCAGTGGCAGGCCTGGGACCTCGACGAGGCGCTGCGCACCAGCCTGGTGCTGGACGTGCGCTCCGCAGCGGAGTTCGCCGCCGGCCACCTGGACGGCGCCCTGAACATCCCGCACACCGAGCTGCGCGCCCGCCTGGACGAGGTCATCGAGGCCGCCGACGGCCGCCCGGTGAAGGTGCACTGCGCCAGCGGCGTCCGCTCCTACCTGGCCACCCGCATCCTGCTGGCGCATGGCGTGGACGCCCGCAACCTCTCGGGAGGCTGGCTCACGCTCGAGGCGGCCCGCCGATCCGCGGCGCCCCTCCCAGCACGCGTGGCCACGACCCGCATGCCCACCGACCCGGAGGAGATCCCCGCATGAGCACCACCCCCACGCCGTCCCTCGGCGACCGCCTGCGCAGGCTGCTGGGCCGCGGCCAGGACGACGGGCGGCTGCGCGCGACGGTGGACGCCGCCCGGGCGCTCGAGCTGGTGCGGGACGGCGCGTCACTGGTCGACGTCCGCGAGCGCGGCGAGTGGCGTGCCGGCCACGCCCCGCAGGCCGTGCACATCCCCCTGGCCGAGATCGACAAGGCCGCGCAGCGCGTCGCCAAGGGCCGTCCCGTCGTCGTGATGTGCGCCAGCGGGATGCGCTCGCGCACCGGCGCGAAGCGGCTGCGCGCCCTCGGCCTGGACGCGACGAGCCTCTCGGGCGGCATCGGCGCCTGGCAGGCCGCGGGCGGCGCCGTGCGGCGCTGACTCCCCCACACCTCACCACCACACCCACCCCGTTTGAAGGAGTTCCCCATGTGCTTCCCCGTTCCCTGCGCCACCTGCGGCAAGACGACCTGGGACGGCTGCGGCCTGCATGTCGACGACGTGATGTCGCAGGTCGCCGCCGATCAGCGGTGCACGTGCCGCCGCTGAGCAGCGCCCGCGACAAGGCAGCGCCGGGCCCTGCCCCTGCGCCGTCCGCCGATACCCAGCGGGGTATCGTGCTGAGCAGTCACCGAGGAGGAATCGGCATGGAGCTCGACAGGGACGAGATGGCCAAGGTCAGCAACCGGCTCAAGCGCGCCCAAGGGCAGCTCACCGCCGTGGTGCGGATGCTCGACGAGGGCCGGGACTGCGAGGACGTCGTCACCCAGCTCTCCGCCGTGTCCCGCGCCCTGGACCGCGCCGGGTTCGCGATCATCGCCTCGAGCATGCGCCAGTGCATGACGAAGTCCGACGAGGGCGAGCAGACGCTGGACGTGCAGAAACTCGAGAAGCTCTTCCTCTCGCTGGCCTGACTGCGCCTGCGCGGGGTCCTAGACCCGTTCGAGCAGGGTCAGCACCTCGTAGTGCGCCGTCTGCGGGAACATGTCGAGCACCTGCGCCTGGCGTGGGCGCAGCGACGGCATCAGCGCGAGGTCCCGGGCCAGGGACCCCGCATGGCAGCTCGAGTACACGACGTGCCGCGCCGACGACCCCTCGAGCCAGCGGCTGAGGTCCTCGCCGAGCCCGCGCCGGGGCGGGTTCACCACGACCAGGTCGGGCGCCCGCTCAGCCGCGAGCGCGAACGCCGTCGCGTCGCCGGCCTCGAACGTCACTCGGTCCAGGCCGGCCTCCTGCGCGCTGAGCCGCGCGCTCGCCACCGCCTCCACGCTGGTCTCGATGCCCACCACCTCGCGCGAGGGCTCGGCGACGTGCAGCGCGAAGCCGCCGACCCCGCAGTACAGGTCCCACACCGAGGCGGGCGACTTCTCGCCGACCCAGGCGGCGGCCTGCCGGTAGAGCGCCGCGGCGACGTCGGTGTTCGTCTGGAAGAAACTCTGCGGGCGCAGGCGCAGGGCGACGCCGCCCAGGCGCATCCGCAGCGTCTGCTGCTCGGTGAGCACGATCTCCCGCTCACCCTCGACCGTCGCCTTGTGCTCGGGGTGCAGGTTCACGGACACGACCGCCAGCCGCGGCAACGCCGACCGCAACCACGGCAGGTGCTTGCGGATCCGGGCGACCGACTCCTGCGACCGCAGCACCAGCCGCAGCATGAGCTCGCCGTCGGGCGACTCGGTGACCAGCAGGTACTTCAGCTCGCC
>JAEWEI010000368.1 GCA_023389545.1 Actinomycetes bacterium
GATGATCTTCGCGGTGAAGACGTCCTTGTCGGAGGTCTTGTCCGGGGTGCGCTCGAAGTAGACGCCCGGGGAGCGCACGAGCTGCGAGACGACGACGCGCTCGGTGCCGTTGATGATGAACGTGCCACGCTCGGTCATGAGCGGGAAGTCGCCCATGAAGACCGTCTGGCTCTTGATCTCACCGGTGGTGTAGTTGACGAACTCCGCCGTGACGAACAGCGGCGCGGCGTACGTGAAGTCCTTCTCCTTGCACTCCTCGGCCGTGTACTTCGGCGGCTCGAAGCGGTGCTCGCGGAAGGACAGCGACATGGAGCCGCCGAAGTCCTCGATGGGGGAGATCTCCTCGAAGATCTCCTCGAGGCCGGCGGTCTCCGGGACGTCCTGACGTCCCTGCTCGAGAGCGGCGGCGACTCGCGCCTGCCACTTCTCGTTGCCGAGCAGCCAGTCGAAGTTCTCGGTCTGGAGACCGAGCAGGTCGGGGACCTCGAGGGGCTCGTGGATCTTGGCGAAGGAGATGCGACGCGACGCGGTGCGCTTCGCGAGGGCGTCGGCGGACGGAGCAGAAGGGGTGCGCGAGGCAGCCAAGAGGGGTCCTTCCCTGCGGATCGAGTGCACGCTGTGCGCGGGACGTGCCATCTGCCCACCCGTCCCCTACCCTGGACCGAACACACGCGCTGAGCGCGCGCATGGCGATAGCCGATCGGGGTCGGGGTCGGGTTTGCAGGCACAAGCCAGCGCAAAGCGCTAGCGTATACGCTCCGAATACGCGTGTCCAGCCCGGGACACGGAGCGTCAGACCGCAGGCCCTCCTGGCCGCGCGTCCTCCAGGGCAGAAGAGCCCCGCCACACGGCAGTCGACCTGCGCAGAACACGAGACCCGCACCCTCGTCGAGGGTGCGGGTCTCGTCGCGTCAGGCCCTCCTCGCGGAGGGTTCCCCGCGGCGCGTCACCACGCCGCGGGGACGCGGGTCACTTGAGGACGACGGTCGCGCCAGCGCCCTCGAGAGCGGCCTTGGCCTTCTCGGCCGCCTCCTTGTTGACACCCTCCAGGACGGCCTTGGGGGCGGCGTCCACGAGGTCCTTGGCCTCCTTCAGGCCGAGGCTCGTGAGCGCGCGCACCTCCTTGATGACCTGGATCTTCTTCTCGCCGACGCCCTCGAGGACGACGTCGAACTCGTCCTTCTCCTCCTCGGCAGCGGCCTCGCCACCACCGGCGGCGGGAGCAGCGGCAACGGCGGCCGGAGCGGCGGCGGTGACCTCGAAGGTCTCCTCGAAGGCCTTCACGAACTCGGAGAGCTCGATGAGCGTGAGCTCCTTGAATGCGCTGATGAGCTCGTCAGTCGTGAGCTTCGCCATGATGGCGTGTCCTTCCATGTCGTGCCCGCCGACCTCGGTGGTCGGCGCAAGCGGGGGGTTCGAGCTGCTGGGCCGGGTGGCTCAGGCTGCTTCTTCGGACGACTCCTCGCGCTTGGCGCGCAGGGCGTCGACGGTGCGCACAGCCTGGGCTGCGGGCGCCGTGAAGAGGTACGCCGCCTGGAACAGCGACGCCTTGAGCACGCCGGCCGTCTTGGCCAGCAGGACCTCGCGGGACTCGAGGTCCGCGAGGGTGTTGATCTCCGCAGCGGTCAGGGCGCGTCCTTCGAGGACACCACCCTTGATGACCAGCGCGGGGTTCGCCTTGGCGAAGTCACGCAGACCCTTGGCCGCCTCCACCGGGTCACCGGTGACGAAGGCGATGGCCGAGGGGCCCTGGAGGTCGGCGTCGAGGCTCTCGATGCCGGCCTGCTTGGCGGCGATGGCCGTCAGCGTGTTCTTCACCACGGCGTAGGTTGCGTTGCCGCTGAGCGCGCGCCGCAGCTGCTTGAGCTGGGCGACGGTGAGCCCGCGGTACTCGGTCAGCACGGCCGCGTTCGAGTCACGGAACGCGTCCGTGAGCTCTGCGACTGCGGCTGCCTTGTCCGGCCTCGCCATGGCAATCCTTCCGGTGGTGGTGCCACCGGTCCTCCCGTTACCCCGCACATGACAAGAGCCCCGCGCAGGCGCGGGGCTCGAAGGCACAGAACTACATGCGGCTCGAATCTCTCACCTGCGCTGGCCTCCGCTGATGCGGGACTTCGGGCGGCCCCTGCGGCTGCGCTCGGAACTGCGAGCACGGTGCGGGAGCCGACGACCGGCGGTCTTGGGCGCACTCACCATACGTCACTGGAGCCACCCAGCCAAATCGCCGCCCACACGCACGTGGGGCCCGGTCCGCGAACGGACCGGGCCCCACGATGAGGCAGTAGACGCGTCAGGCGGCGTCGTCCTCCACAGTCAGGTTCCGCACCTTGTTCTGGTCGACCAGGATGCCAGGGCCGTTCGTCGTCGAGAACGTCGCCTTGGTGATGTAGCGGCCCTTCGAGGAGGCCGGCTTCAGACGCAGGACCTCGTCCAGCGCGGCCGCGTAGTTCTCCACGAGCTGCACGTCGGAGAACGACGTCTTGCCGATGATGAAGTGCAGGTTCGCGTGCTTGTCGACGCGGAACTCGATCTTCCCGCCCTTGATGTCCGTGACGGCCTTCGCGACGTCCATCGTGACCGTGCCGGTCTTCGGGTTCGGCATGAGCCCGCGCGGGCCCAGCACCTTTCCGAGGCGGCCGACCTTGCCCATGAGGTCGGGCGTGGCGACAGCGGAGTCGAAGTCCGTGTAGCCCGCGGCGACCTTCTCGATGAGCTCGTCGCCACCGACGATGTCGGCGCCCGCGGCCCGAGCCTGCTCGGCGCGCTCACCCGTGGCGAAGACCAGGACCCGAGCGGTCTTGCCGGTGCCGTGCGGCAGGTTCACGGTGCCACGGACCATCTGGTCCGCCTTGCGGGGGTCGACGCCGAGGCGGAAGGCCACCTCGACCGTCGCGTCGTACTTCGTCGTCGACGTGGCCTGCGCGAGGCGCACGGCCTCGAGCGGCGAGTAGACCTTGTTCGGCTCGATCTTCTCGAGCGCGGCGTTGTACGCCTTGCTGTGCTTAGCCATCTGCTTGGTTCTCCTTGGTCAGCAGTCGTGGTCGTCGGGCCGCACAGGGCCCTGCCACTGCACTTCTCGGGTGGTGCTGGTCAGCCCTGGACGGTGATGCCCATGGACCGGGCGGTGCCGGCGATGATCTTCTCGGCCGAGGCGAGGTCATTCGCGTTGAGGTCGACCAGCTTGGTGCTGGCGATCTCGCGCACCTGGTCGGCGGACAGCGAGGCCACCTTCACCGTGTGCGGGGTCGGCGAGCCCTTGGCGACGCCAGCGGCCTTCTTGATGAGCTCGGCGGCCGGCGGGGTCTTCGTGATGAACGTGAAGGAGCGGTCTTCGTAGACCGTGATCTCCACGGGCACGACGTCCCCACGCTGCGACTCGGTCGCGGCGTTGTACGCCTTGCAGAACTCCATGATGTTGACGCCGTGCTGACCCAGCGCGGGTCCGATCGGCGGCGCCGGCGTGGCAGCCCCAGCCTTGATCTGGAGCTTGATCAGGCCGGTGACCTTCTTCTTGGGAGGCATGTCGGGTCCTTCTTCGTGAACTTCAGGTGACTTGCGCGGCCGACGGCGCCGCGCGACGCCGTCGGTGGGGTGTCAGCCTCAGATCTTGGCGACCTGGCTGAACGACAGCTCGACCGGGGTCTCCCGGCCGAAGATCGAGACGAGCACCTTGAGCTTCTGGCTCTCGGGGTTGATCTCGGAGATGGTGGCGGGCAGCGTGTCGAACGGGCCGTCCGTGACGGTGACCGACTCGCCGACCGTGAAGTCGACCTTGATCTCGGCGGCCGCACGGCCGGCGGCGCCGCCAGCCGACGGCTTCGCGGGCTCCAGCGTGGGCGCGAGCATCGAGAAGACCTCGTCGAGCGTCAGCGGCACGGGCTGGTGGGTGTGGCCCACGAAACCCGTCACACCGGGCGTGTGGCGCACGGCGCCCCACGACTCGTCGGTCAGGTCCATGCGCACCAGGACGTACCCGGGGATCCGCACGCGGCGCACGACCTTGCGCTGCGCGTTCTTGATCTCCGTGACCTCCTCCATGGGCACCTCGACCTGGTGGATGTACTCCTCCATGTTGAGGCTCTGGGTCCGGTTCTCCAGGTTCGCCTTCACCCGGTTCTCGTAGCCCGCGTACGAGTGGATGACGTACCAGTCACCCGGCTGCGTGCGGAGCTGGGCCTTGAAGGCCGCGACCGGGTCCTCCTCGACGTCGGGCTCGACCTCGGCCTGCGCCGACTCGTCCTCGTCCGCCTCGTCCGTCACGCTCTGGTCAGCGGCCTCGACGGTCTCGACGGGGTCAGCAGAACCTGCGGCGGGCGCCTCGACCGCCTCGACCGACGCCAAGGCGTCCTCGAGCTCCGTCTCGGCAGTGCCCTGCTCGGGTTCCTGCGACTCGTACGACACGTGCGAACCTGCTTTCTCAACGACTGTCCTGCAGAACGGGTGGACGGGGGCCGCCCGACCTGGGTGGTGCGTCAGCCTCCGAAGACCCAGAAGCTGAGCTTCCCGACGCCGAGGTCCACCAGCGTGACGAATGCCATCACGATCACGACGAACACCAGCACCACGCCGGTGTAGGTCATCAGCTCCGAACGCGTGGGCCTGACGACCTTCTTGAGCTCGCCGACCACCTGGCGGATGAAGAGCGCGATGCGCGCGAAGAAGCCGCGGCGGTTGTCGCCGTCGCCGCGCACCGGCTTCGGCCGGTCCGTCCGCGGTGCGGAACCGCCGGCGTCGGACGCCGCGGCAGGTGCGGATTCGCTCACAGCTGTCCCCTACGTGTTCGTCGTGTGGTGCGCTGCGTCCCAGACCTAGCCGGGTCGCGGCGCCGGCCCGACTGTGAGCCGGACCGTGACCGCGTGCGCAGGGCAGGCGAGACTCGAACTCGCAACCGCCGGTTTTGGAGACCGGTGCGCTACCAATTGCGCCACTGCCCTACGGCGACCTTCGACCCGCCACGGTGAGCCACACCCGTCCCGGCCCGTGAGGGCGACGGTCTGCGGGCACAGCTCATCATGGCGGACGTCAACCGCCGGGGCTCCACTGTACGCGAGAGACGCCCGTGGGTCGAACCGGCGCCCACACGCCCCCTTCGGAGCCGTCCGGGACGCCTTCGCCGAGGTCCCTGGAGCGGGCCCACAGGCCCTCCACTGCACGCCCCGCGTCTGCGAGGATGGCCCTCGTGACCCAGAACACGAGCTCACCCCGGTCCCGAGTCTCCACCCGTGTCGCCGCCATCGCCGAGTCCGCGACACTCGCCGTCGACGCGAAGGCGAAGGCGCTCAAGGCGGCGGGGCGCCCGGTGATCGGGTTCGGCGCCGGCGAGCCCGACTTCCCGACGCCCGACTACATCGTCGAGGCAGCGGTCGCCGCCGCGCGCGAGCCCGCCTCACACCGGTACTCCCCCACCGCGGGGCTCCCCGCGCTGCGCGAGGGCATCGCGGCGAAGACGCTGCGCGACTCCGGCTACGAGGTCTCGCCCGGCAACGTGCTGGTCACCAACGGCGGCAAGCAGGCCGTCTACCAGGCGTTCGCCTCGATCGTCGACCCCGGTGACGAGGTGCTCCTGCCCGCCCCGTACTGGACCACGTACCCGGAGGCCATCCGCCTCGCCGGCGGCGTGCCCGTCGAGGTCGTCGCCGGTGTCGACCAGGGCTACCTGGTGACCGTCGAGCAGCTCGAGGCCGCCCGCACCGAGCGCACCAAGGTGCTGCTGTTCTGCTCCCCCTCCAACCCGACCGGCGCCGTCTACTCCCCCGAGCAGACCGCCGAGATCGGCCGTTGGGCGCTGGAGCACGGGATCTGGGTCATCACCGACGAGATCTACGAGCACCTCACCTACGACGACGCGGTGTTCACGCCGATCGTCCGCGCCGTGCCGGAGCTCGCCGACACCACCATCGTGCTCAACGGCGTGGCCAAGACCTACGCGATGACCGGGTGGCGGGTGGGCTGGATGATCGCCCCCACCGACGTCATCAAGGCCGCGACGAACCTCCAGTCGCACCTGTCCTCCAACGTCGCGAACGTCTCCCAGCGGGCCGCCCTCGCCGCCGTGACCGGCGACCTGGCCGCCGTCGAGCAGATGCGGGCGGCCTTCGACCGCCGTCGCCGCACGATGGTGGAGATGCTGCGGGCTATCGACGGCGTGGTGCTGCCAGCCCCGCAGGGCGCGTTCTACGCGTACCCGTCGGTGGACGGCGTGCTCGGCCGCACGATCCGCGGCATCACCCCGACGAGCTCGGTCGAGCTGGCCGCGCTCATCCTCGAGCAGGCGGAGGTGGCGGTGGTCCCCGGCGAGGCGTTCGGGCCCAGCGGCTACCTGCGGCTGTCCTACGCGCTCGGCGACGACGACCTGGTCGAGGGCGTCACGCGCATCCAGCGGCTGCTCGCCGAGGGCGTCTGAGCGCACGCGATCCCCGATGAGGGGCCCGCCGGACCTCCGGCGGGCCCCTCATCGCGTGTCGGGCCCCGCTGCGAGCCCGCCACACGCCAGGCTGGGGGCATGACGCTCTCCGACGTCGCCGTCGACGTCCGCGGCCTGCGCAAACGGTACGGCGACAAGACCGCCGTCGACGGCCTGGACCTCCAAGTGCGCCGCGGCGAGATCTTCGCGGTGCTCGGGCCCAACGGCGCGGGGAAGACCACCACCGTCGAGATCCTCGAGGGCTTCCGGGACCGTGACGCCGGGCAGGTGAGCGTGCTCGGCGAGGACCCCGCGACGGCGGGGCGCGACTGGCGCTCACGCATCGGCGTCGTCATGCAGGACTCGCGCGACCTCTCCGAGGCCACCGTCGAGGAGCTGGTGCGGCACTTCGCCCGCTACTACCCGGCGCCCCGCGACCCCGACGAGGTGATCGACGCCGTCGGCCTGCGGGACAAGGCGCGGACCCGCTGTCGGCGGCTCTCCGGCGGCCAGCGCCGCAGGGTCGACGTGGCGCTGGGCATCGTGGGCGACCCCGAGCTGCTGTTCCTGGACGAGCCGACCACCGGGTTCGACCCGCAGGCCAGGCGCGCGTTCTGGGAGCTCGTCACCGGGCTGCGGCATGGCGGGACGACGGTGCTGCTGACCACCCACTACCTCGACGAGGCGGAGCAGCTCGCGGACCGGGTGGCAGTGGTGCGCGACGGCCAGGTCGTGGCCCTCGACGCCCCGGCCAGCCTGGGCGGACGCGCCGCGCGGCAGGCGGTGGTGCGCTGGATGGAGGACGGCGTCGAGCGCGAGGTCCGCACCGACCAACCCACCCGGACCGTCACAGAGCTCGCCGCGCGCGCGCCCGGCGGCGAGGTCGCCGGCCTGCAGGTGCTGCGCCCGAGCCTCGAGGACGTGTACCTGAGCCTGATCGGCGAGGACGCCGCCGCAGCGGCCGAGGAGCCGGTCCGATGACGGCGGCGACACCGCGGCCCACGGCCCCTGCCGCCCGGCTCCCGGGGGTGCTGCGGCTCGGGGCCGCCCGCGCCGCGCTCGAGGTGCGGATGTTCTTCCGCGAGCGGGACGCGATCGTGTTCATTTTCGCGTACCCGGTGATCATGCTCGCGATCTTCTCGACAGTGTTCGGCCAGGACGGCGGACGCGTCGGGCCGTCGCCAGGCATCCCGTACGCGCAGTATTTCCTGCCGGGGATGGTGGCGACGGGGGTGATGCTGTCGAGCTTCCAGTCCGTCGCGTTGATGATCGCCACGGAACGCGACGAGGGCGCCCTCAAGCGGCTCCGCAGCACCCCGCTGCCCGCGAGCGCGTACTTCCTGGGCAAGGTGGGCCAGGTGCTCGTCGTCTCGATCGTGCAGACGGCGCTGCTGCTGGCGCTCGCGGCGACGGCGTTCGGCGTCCCGATGCCCAGCAGCGCCTCCTCGTGGGCTGTCTTCGCCTGGGTGTTCGTGCTCGGCACCGCCACGGGCACCGTGTGCGGGGTCGCGTTCTCCTCGGCGCCTCGCTCGGGTCGCAGCGCGAGCGCTGTGGTCACCCCGATCGTGCTGGTGCTGCAGTTCATCTCGGGGGTGTTCTTCGTCTTCAACGACCTGCCGACCTGGATGCAGCAGGTCGCGTCGGTGTTCCCTCTCAAGTGGATGGCGCAGGGCATGCGTTCGGTGTTCCTGCCCGCGGGGGCGGAGGCCTTCGAGGTCTCCGGCTCGTGGCAGCA
>JAEWEI010000387.1 GCA_023389545.1 Actinomycetes bacterium
GGTCGGCGAGGTAGTAGCTCTGCACGATGAGCACCGGGTCGGGCTCGGCGAGCGCCTCGCTCGGCACCTCCCGCACGAAGAACCGACGCTCGAACTCGAAGTCACCGTTCCCGCTGTCGCTCATGGCCCCGGCTCCCCTCCCCACGGGACCAGCCCTGTGGCCGGGCCCTGAGCACGAGCGTAACGTCGATCACCACGCCAGACCGGGACCGGGACGACGGCGCCCCGCCCGCCAGCACGCACGCACAGGCCAACTGCGGGGGCAGCCATGACAGATCTGGTGTTCGACGTCCTCGACTCCTCGGAGCACACGCTGACGAAGACCAGCACCCTCGTCTACGGGGCCGAGGCGCTGATGATCGTCGACACCGGCCTCACCGCGTCCCAGGCGCATCGCATCGTCGCGTCAGCGCTCGAGGCCGGCCGCCCCGTGACGCATGTGCTGATCAGCGGGGCGGGGCCCGACTTCTTCTTCGGCGCGGGCATCGTCTCCGACGCGTTCCCCGACGCCCACGTGTTCGCGCCCGCCCGGGTGCTCGATCGCATCGTGCAGACCTACGAGGGCAAGCTCGCGCACTGGGCGCGGCTCGGCCGCGACCTACCGACCCGCCGGGCCGTCATCGACGCATGGGACGGTGACGCGTTCGAGTTCGAGGGGCGGCTCTTCGAACTGCGCGCCGGGGGCGGGGCCCTGGGCTGGCGTGGGGACTACGTGTGGCAGCCGCAGGGCCACACAGTGCTGGGCGGCGCGCTCCTGTACGGCGGTGACCACGTGTGGACGGCCGGCACGCCGACGGCGGCAGCGCGCGCGGAGTGGGCGGCGCGGCTGCGCGAGCTCCAGTCCGTGGCCGCGAGGCGGATCGTGCCCGGCCACCGCAAGGCGGGCTGGCCGGGAGACCCGGTGACGTGGACGCTCGAGTACCTGGACGTCTTCGAGCAGGTCGTCACGGCGGCGGACGCACCGGCGGCAGCGGCCCGCGCACTGCGCGAGCGGTTCCCCGAGGCCGGGCTCGTGGCGGCCGTGGACATCGGCGTCACAGCGGCGATGGGCCGGCCAGACCACTGATCGCGGGATGCGCCCGGGCGTCAGCGGGCCTCGCCGTGCCGGACGGCGCCGGGCAGCCCGAAGGCGGAGAACAACGGCTCCCCGAACCACGCCGTCACCCGGCCCACGCCGCGGTCGTCGACCTCGAGCACCTGGACCTGGAACGGCCGGTGCGTGCCGTCCGGGTCCGCCATGTAGAGCCCGAACGCCGGCAACCCGTTGGCGGAGGTGGGCAGCATCCGCATGCTCCCCGGGCCGCTCGCCGGGCACCAGGTGGAGATGAGCGTGGCCACGTCCTGGGGGCCCCGGTACCAGCCGGGGAAGGGCGGCATCTCCCACACGACGTCGGCTGCCATGAGCTTGACGATCGCGGCCACGTCGTAGGCCTCGAACGCCGCCACGTACGCGTCGAGCAGGCGCCGCAGCCGCTCGTCGTCGATGGCCTCGGGCGCCTCGCGGTCCAGGCGCGCGACGTTCGCGCGCGCCCGCTGCAACGTGGAGTTCACGCCCGCGACCGTCATGTCCAACGCGTCTGCGACCTCCGCCGCGCTCCACGTCAGCACGTCGCGGAGGAGCAGCACGGCGCGCTGCCGCGCGGTGAGGTGCTGCAGCGCCGCCACGAACGCGAGCCGCACCGACTCGTGATTGACGGCCGCCGCCGCCGGGTCGGCCGAGGCGTGACCCCACACGACGGCATCGGGCAGCGGCTCGAGCCACGGCACCGCCCCATCGGCGCGGGGCTCATGCGCAGGGTCGGCGGCTGCCGCTCCGAGCCCGGTCGGCAGCGGCCGCCGCGCCCGCCCGGCCAGGTGCGTCAGGCACGTGTTGGTGGCGATGCGGAACATCCACGTGCGCAGCGACGCACGGTTCTCGAATCCGTGCATGGCGCGCCAGGCCCGCAGGTAGGTCTCCTGGACGAGGTCCTCGGCGTCGTGCACCGAGCCCGTCATGCGGTAGCAGTGCGCCATGATCTCGCGGCGCAGCGGCTCGGTCAGCGCGGCGAAGTCGCGCTCGAGGACGGCGCCGGGGGTGGGCGTGGGTGTGGGTGTGGCGCCATCCGGCTCCGAGCCGTCGGCGCCTGTGACGAAGGTCATCTCCTCACCGTAGCCGCGGGC
Source organism: Actinomycetes bacterium (assembly GCA_023389545.1). Lineage (GTDB taxonomy): Bacteria > Actinomycetota > Actinomycetes > Actinomycetales > Cellulomonadaceae > Cellulomonas_A. The sequence goes on from JAEWEI010000387.1 coordinate 2,161, forward strand.
GCCGACAGCAGCCCGGGCGCCCGATGAGTCCGGGCGGCGGCGCGGGTCAGTACCCGCACCGACCCACCGGCCCATGAGGGCCGACGCACCTGAGGAGAGCCTGATGGACCGCATGATCTTCGTGAACTTGCCCGTGGCGGACCTGCGCGCCTCCCGCGACTTCTACACCGGGCTGGGCTTCTCCGTCAACGAGATGTTCAGCGACGACCAGGCGACGGCCGTCGTGGTCTCGGACACGATCGTGGTGATGCTGCTCGCGCGTGAGCGCTTCGCGGACTTCGCCCGGGCCCCGATCGCCGACGCCCGCGCCACGGTGCAAGTGCTCCACGCGCTGTCGGCGGACTCCCGCGAGGAGGTCGACACGCTCTTCGCCAACGCGCTGGCCCATGGCGGCGCCCAGTACCGCGACACCCAGGCGGAGGACCCGATGTACGAGCGGGCCGTCACCGACCCCGACGGGCACGTGTGGGAGTTCTTCCACATGGACACGTCAGCGAACGGCTGACACGCCGCCCGGTGGAACGGGCGCGGGCCCCCCCCCCCGGG
>JAEWEI010000065.1 GCA_023389545.1 Actinomycetes bacterium
GCGAGATCGTCGCGCGGCACGGCAGCGGGCGCGGCTGCGACATCTGCAAGCCGGTGATCGCCTCGATCCTGTCCTCGCTGGACGACGGGCACGTGCTGGACGGCGAGCGGGCGACGCTCCAGGACACCAACGACCACGTGATGGCCAACCTGCAGCGCGACGGCTCGTACTCGGTGGTGCCGCGCATCCCCGGCGGCGAGGTGACCCCCGAGGGGCTGCTGGCCATCGGCGAGGTGGCGCGCGACTACGGCCTCTACACGAAGATCACCGGCGGGCAGCGGATCGACATGTTCGGGGCCCGGCTCGAGCAGCTCCCCGACATCTGGCGCCGTCTCGTGGACGCCGGGTTCGAGTCCGGGCACGCCTACGGCAAGTCGCTGCGGACCGTGAAGTCCTGCGTCGGCTCCACCTGGTGCCGCTTCGGCGTGCAGGACGCCGTGGGCCTGGCGATCGAGCTCGAGCTGCGCTACCGGGGGCTGCGCTCGCCGCACAAGATCAAGCTGGGCGTCTCGGGCTGCGCACGGGAGTGCGCCGAGGCGCGCGGCAAGGACGTCGGGGTGATCGCGACGGACAAGGGGTGGAACGTGTACGTCGGCGGCAATGGCGGGTTCACCCCGCGGCATGCCCAGCTCCTCGCCGAGGACCTGGACGCCGAGACCCTGGTTCGCACCATCGACCGGTTCCTCCTCTACTACATCCGCACCGCCGACCGCCTGCAGCGCACAGCGCCGTGGCTCGACGAGGTCGAGGGCGGGGTGCAGGGCGTGCGCGCCGTGGTGCTGGAGGACAGCCTGGGGATCGCCGCCGACCTGGACGCGGCCATGGCCCGGCACGTCGACGTGTACGAGGACGAGTGGCGCGCCACCCTCGACGACCCGGAGAAGCTGCGCAGGTTCGCATCGTTCGTCAACGCGCCGACCACGCCCGACCCGTCGTTGGCCTATGTCGCGGAGCGGGGGCAGCGCAGGCCGGCGACCACCGCAGAGCGGGCCGCGGGCCAAGCCGCCCCCGTGCTCGTGGCGGGCCCCACCTTGGAGGTGCGGGCATGACCGCCGGAGGCGGGCGGTGGGTGGTGGTGTGCCGGCTCGACGACCTGCCGCGCGAGCGGGGGGCGGCCGCGCTCGTGGCCGGCGAGCAGGTCGCCCTGTTCCGGCTCGTCGACGACACGGTGCGCGCCGTGCAGCACCTGGACCCGTACTCCGGCGCCCATGTGCTGGCCCGAGGGATCGTGGGCACCCGCGGCGGCGCCCCGACCGTCGCGTCGCCGATGCACAAGCAGGTCTTCGACCTGCGCACGGGAGAGTGCCTCGACCCGGTCGGCGCGGACCCCAGGGCGCTGCGGACGTGGCCGGTGCGGGTGGAGGGAGGCTCCGTGCTGGTCCGCGGCGGGCCTGGGGACGAGCCGTCGCAGGCGGCCCGCGCATCGGCCGCTTTGTCCGATCTGCGAGACGCGCCGGGCTCGGCGCCGGACTTCGCGGGCCAGCACGCGACAGTGGTGCCGTGAGCGAGCCGATCCAGCAGACGATGGCGGGCTGCGCGGTGCTCGTGACAGCGGACCGCCGCGCGGCCGAGCTCGGCGCCGCGCTGCGCAGACGAGGCGCCCTCGTGCGCACGGCGCCCGCGCTGAGCATGATCCCGCACCACGACGACGAGCAGCTCATCGCGGGCACGCGCGCACTGATCGCCGACCCGCCCGACGTCGTGGTCGTGACCACCGGCATCGGGTTCCGCGCCTGGATCGAGGCCGCCGACGCGGCGGGGCTCGCGGGGCCCCTGACCGAGGTGCTCGCCAGCGCGCGGATCGTCGCCCGGGGGCCGAAGGCGCAGGGCGCCATCCAGGCGGCGGGCCTGACGGCCGACTGGGTCGCGGAGTCCGAGGTCTCGGCGGAGATCGCCGAGGCGCTGCTGGCTGACGGCGTGCGGGGCCTGGCAATCGCGGTGCAGCATCACGGCGCGGGCGCCGACGGCCTGGACGAGGCGTTCGCCGCCGCCGGGGCGCGCGTCCGCAGCCTCGTGGTGTATCGGTGGGGACCGCCCCCCGATCCGGCCGCGGTCGTCGCGTCGGCGCAGGCCACCGCCGCGGGGGAGGTCGACGCCGTGGTCTTCACCTCGGCGCCCGCCGCCGCCGCCTGGCTGGACGCTGCCGACACCGTGGGCGCCATCCCGGCGCTGGTGGAGCGATTCGGCTCGGGCGAGGTCGTCGCGGCCGCCGTGGGGCCCATCACCGCGCGGCCGCTGCTCGCCCGGGGGATCACCCCGCTGGTGCCTGATCGCGGACGCCTCGGCTCGCTTGTGCGCGCGCTCGTCGACCACTACGGCGGCCGCCACGTGCTCGACACCGTCGAGGGCCCGCTGCAGGTGCACCGCGGCGCCGCGGTGCTCGACGGCAGGGTGCTCGCGCTGTCGCCCACCAGCCTGGACGTGCTGCGGCTGCTGGCCTCGCGCCGCGGCGCCGTGGTGCCGCGCTCCGAGGTCCTCGCGGCGTTGCCCGGCGCCTCGCAGGATCCGCACGCCGCCGAGGTCGCCATCGCGCGCCTGCGTGAGGCCGCCGGCAGTCGCGACCTGGTCCGCACGGTGGTCAAGCGGGGCTACCGGCTCCAGCTCCGCGACCCCGACCCGGAGCCCGCGCCAGCAGCCGACGCCACCCATGACTTGGAGACAGCCCCATGACCGCCACAGTGACCCGCGGCGCCGACCCGGTGCTGGTCGGCTGCTCGCATGGCACCGACAACGCGCTCGGCCGGGCGGCCATCCAGGCGCTGCTCGACGCCGTGCGGGCCCAGCGCCCCGGCCTGGACGTCCGCGAGGCGTTCGTCGACGTGCAGGAGCCGCGAGTCCGGGCGGTGGTGGAGGCGGCGTTGGCGGAGGGGCATGCCGTCGTGG
>JAEWEI010000108.1 GCA_023389545.1 Actinomycetes bacterium
GGTGCAGTCCGCGTCGGTGGGGGCGGTGCTGATCTGAGGGCGGCGCCGATCTAGGGGCGGCGCCGATCTGAGGGCCGCGGCGATCTAGGGGCGGCGCCGATCTAGGGGCGGCGCCGATCTGAGGGCCGCGCAGGCGGCTGTCCGCGCAGGTGAGGCCAGGACCGCGTCCGAGAACTGGACACGTGCACCACGATGTGAGACGACTGGTGGGGGGCGTGACATTCGCCGGGGAACCGGCGTACAGTCCATTCCGTGCAGACGATCATTGTTGTAGTACTTCCTGGGCGCGCCGGCTGAGGCCACCTTCGTCACAGGTCTCGTCAGCGCGCGCACCCCTCGTCCAGCCCCCTCCGGGCCCGAGGGGTTTTTCTATGCCAGACGCACGTTCCACCGTGCGAGCAACAGCGATCGACTCAGAGCACCAGCTTCAGCACCGACGCCAGGGAGACACGATGGTCCAGGGCACCCACCCCGCACCGCAGCGCACGACACCCGCCACACCGGCATCGGTGCGCGCGACGGTCGAGCCGCGGCTCGCCAGCGCGCAGCAGCCGGTTCCGCAGGCCTCGGTTGTGCGAGAGCAGGTGACGGGCGCCCAGTCGATCGTCCGCTCCCTCGAGGAGGCCGGCGTCGACGTCGTCTTCGGCATCCCGGGCGGCGCGATCCTGCCGACCTACGACCCGCTGATGGACTCGAAGAAGCTCCGCCACATCCTGGTGCGGCATGAGCAGGGCGCCGGGCACGCGGCGTCGGGCTACGCGCACGCCACCGGTCGGGTCGGGGTCTGCATGGCCACGTCCGGGCCGGGCGCCACCAACCTGGTGACGCCGATCGCCGACGCGAACATGGACTCGATCCCGATGGTGGCCATCACCGGCCAGGTCGGGGCGTCCCTGATCGGCACGGACGCGTTCCAGGAGGCCGACATCGTCGGCATCACGCTGCCGATCACCAAGCACAACTTCCTCGTGACCGACCCGGCGCAGATCCCGCGCGTCATCGCCGAGGCGTTCCACATCGCCTCCACCGGCCGTCCCGGGCCGGTGCTCGTCGACATCGCGAAGTCGGCGATGGTCACGGACACCACGTTCTCCTGGCCGCAGGAGCTCGACCTGCCGGGATACCACCCGGTCACGAAGCCGCACGCCAAGCAGATCCGCGAGGCGGCGCGGCTGCTCGCGACCGCGCGGCGACCGGTGCTCTACATCGGCGGCGGCGCGATCCGCTCGGGCGCGGCGGCCGAACTGCGCCAGCTCGTCGACGCGTCGGGCGCAGCGGCGGTCACCACGCTGATGGCCCGCGGCGCGCTGCCCGACTCGCACCCGCAGCACCTGGGCATGCCGGGCATGCACGGCACAGTCGCAGCCGTCGCCGCGCTGCAGAAGGCCGACCTGATCGTCAGCCTGGGCGCCCGGTTCGACGACCGCGTCACCGGCAAGCTGTCGAGCTTCGCGCCGAACGCGACGATCGTGCACGCGGACATCGACCCGGCCGAGATCGGCAAGAACCGGGCCGTGGACGTGCCGATCGTCGGCGACCTGCGCGAGGTCATCGCAGACCTGCTCCCCGAGCTCGCCCGCGAGCACGGCCAGCATGGGCGCCCGGACCTGGGCGCGTGGTGGAGCGAGCTCGACAAGCTGCGCGAGACGTTCCCGCTCGGCTACGACGAGCCGAGCGACGGCCACCTCGCCCCGCAGCACGTCATCTCCCGGATCGGGGAGATCTCCGGGCCGGAGTCGATCTTCGTGGCGGGCGTGGGCCAGCACCAGATGTGGGCCTCGCAGTTCATCCGCTACGAGCGGCCCAACTCGTGGCTCAACTCCGGCGGCCTGGGCACCATGGGCTTCGCCGTCCCGGCCGCGATGGGCGCCAAGGTGGGGGAGCCCGACCGCACCGTGTGGGCGATCGACGGCGACGGCTGCTTCCAGATGACCAACCAGGAGCTCGCCACCTGCGCGATCAACGACATCCCGATCAAGGTCGCGGTGGTCAACAACTCCTCGCTGGGCATGGTGCGCCAGTGGCAGACGCTGTTCTACGAGTCGCGCTACTCGAACACCGACCTGCACACGGGCCACGGGACGCGCCGCATCCCCGACTTCGTCAAGCTGGCCGACGCGTACGGCTGCGTCGGGCTGCGCTGCGAGACCAAGGCGGACGTGGACACCACGATCAAGCGCGCTATGGAGATCAACGACCAGCCCGTGGTTGTCGACTTCACCGTCTCGCGGGACTCGATGGTGTGGCCGATGGTGCCGTCCGGCGTCAGCAACGACGACATCCTGTACGCGCGGGGCATCACGCCCGCGTGGGACCGGGAGGACTGAGTGCGCCGGATCGGGCCGCTCGGCGGCGCCTCCCGGCAGCCGTCGCCGCACTATGACGCCCAGCTCAACGGGGGCGTCCGGGCCCGCCACGGCGGCCTGCACGTCCACGCCCTCCTCGACGCGGCGCTCGCGCCGCAGGCCTCGTCCCTGGAAGAAGGTGCAGCATGACCAGGCACACGCTCTCGGTGCTGGTGGAGAACAAGCCGGGTGTGCTCACCCGGGTCGCCGGGCTGTTCGCCCGGCGGTCGTTCAACATCCACTCACTCGCGGTCGGCCCCACCGAGCGCGAGGAGATCTCGCGGATCACTGTGGTGGTCGACGTGGCCGAGCTGCCGCTCGAGCAGGTGACCAAGCAGCTCAACAAGCTGATCAACGTCATCAAGATCGTCGAGCTCGAGGACAGCGCGTCGGTGCAGCGCGAGCTGCTGCTGGTCAAGGTCCGCGCCGAGGCCGCTCAGCGGACGCACGTGCTGGAGGTCGTCCAGCTGTTCCGCGCGCACGTCGTCGATGTGGTGCCGGACACCGTCACGATCGAGGCGACGGGCGGCCCGGACAAGCTCGCCGCGTTGCTTGCCGCGTTGGAGCCGTTCGGAGTCCGCGAGATCGTGCAGTCTGGCACGGTCGCGATCGGCCGTGGCTCCCGCTCCATCACCGACCGCGCGCTCGAACGGGTCAGCAGGTCCGCCTGACCGTCCCGCCCCAGACGTCCATCACCACCGAATCACACAAGGAGAACCACCGTGGCTGAGCTGTTCTACGACGACGACGCCGACCTGTCCATCATCGCCGCCAAGAAGGTCGCGGTCATCGGCTACGGCAGCCAGGGCCACGCGCATGCGCTGAACCTGCGCGACTCGGGCGTCGACGTGCGCGTCGGCCTGCGTGAGGGCTCCGCCTCGCGGGCCAAGGCCGAGAACGAGGGCCTGCGTGTGCTCTCCGTCGTGGACGCGGTGAAGGAGGCCGACGTCGTCGTCATCCTGGCGCCGGACCAGGTCCAGCGTCACCTGTACCGCGACGAGATCGCCCCGAACCTGAACGAGGGCGCCGCGCTCGTCTTCGGGCACGGATTCAACATCCGCTTCGGCTACATCAAGCCCGAGGCCGACCACGACATCGTCATGGTCGCCCCCAAGGGCCCGGGCCACCTGGTGCGTCGCGAGTACGTCGACGGCCGTGGTGTGCCGGTGATCGTCGCCGTCGAGCAGGACGCGTCGGGCCAGGCCTGGGAGCTCGCGCTCTCGTACGCGAAGGCGATCGGCGGCCTGCGCGCCGCCGGCATCAAGACGACCTTCACCGAGGAGACCGAGACCGACCTCTTCGGCGAGCAGGCGGTGCTGTGCGGCGGCGCCTCGCAGCTGGTCCAGTACGGCTTCGAGACGCTGACCGAGGCGGGCTACCAGCCCGAGGTCGCGTACTTCGAGGTGCTGCACGAGCTCAAGCTCATCGTCGACCTGATGGTCGAGGGCGGCATCGCCAAGCAGCGCTGGAGCGTCTCCGACACGGCCGAGTACGGCGACTACGTGTCCGGACCGCGGGTCATCGACCCGAGCGTCAAGGAGAACATGAAGGCAGTCCTCGCGGACATCCAGAACGGCGCGTTCGCGAAGCGCTTCATCGACGACCAGGACGCGGGGGCCCCGGAGTTCACCGAGCTCCGCGCCAAGGGCGAGGCGCACCCGATCGAGGCCACCGGCCGCGACCTGCGCAAGATGTTCGCCTGGGTGAAGCCGTCGGAGACGGACTACGTCGAGGGCAGCGCCGCGCGCTGATCTGTACAGCGGCCCGGGCCCGTCCAGATGAGGACGTGGCCCGGGCCGTTCGCGTTCTGCGAGCCTGGCGGCCGCCTGCCAGACTCGGGCCACGCCGCGACCCGTCCCCCTGGAGGCTGAGATGACCGTGACCGACCACCTGCGCGACGACAGCGAGCTGACCCGGTTCTGGGAGGTCGCCCGGGGTCACGCCGGCATCGACCGCCTGGGCGTGGTGGTGGGCTCCTCGCCGCTGGGCGCCGTTCCCCCGCCGGCGTGGTCGTTCGGCGACTCGCAGCGGTTGGCCGACGAGCTGCTGGAGTTGGTGCTGCAGGGCCGGAAGACCGCCACGACCACAGCATTGTGGGAGTTCGAGGCGGGGCAGGAGGAGCGGCCGAGCGTCGGCGACCTGTCCATCCTGCTCGACGGCGCGGGGCGCCCGCGCGCGCTCATCCGCACGACTGTGGTGCGCGTTGTGCCGTTCTGCGACGTGGACGCGGAGTACGCGGCCGCCGAGGGGGAGGACGACCTCTCGCTCGAGTCGTGGCGCCGGGAGCACGAGAAGTACTGGCGCCGGCTCGCGCAGGCGCGCGGCGGGCAGCCCTTCTCGCAGGATCTGCCGCTGCTGCTCGAGGAGTTCGAGTTGCTCTACCAGCAGCCGGCGATCCCGGAAGATGAGATGCAGGTCCCGATGCGTGAGACGGACCGGTAGCCTGCGTCCATGGTCGAGAACAACACCGCACGGGATGTCCGCCTCGCTGTCGTGGCGGGCGACGGGATTGGCACCGAGGTCGTCGAGCAGGGCCTGCTCGCGCTGGAGACCGCGCTGACCGGCACAGACGTGCGCGTGTCCACGACGGACTTCGACCTGGGCGCCCGGCGCTGGCACGCGACGGGGGAGACCCTCACCGACACCGACCTCGACGCGATCCGCGCGCACGACGCGATCCTGCTCGGCGCCATCGGCGACCCGACGGTGCCGTCGGGCGTGCTGGAGCGCGGGCTGCTGCTCAAGCTCCGCTTCGCGCTGGACCACTACGTCAACCTGCGCCCCAGCCGCCTGTACCCCGGTGTGGCCTCGCCGCTGGGGAACCCCGGCGAGATCGACTTCGTGGTGGTCCGCGAGGGCACCGAGGGGCCCTACGTCGGCAACGGCGGCGCGATCCGCGTCGGCACGCCCGCCGAGGTCGCCAACGAGGTCAGCGTCAACACCGCCTTCGGCGTCGAGCGCGTCGTCCGCGACGCGTTCGCCCGTGCCGCCGCGCGTCCGCGCAAGAAGCTCACGCTCGTGCACAAGCACAACGTGCTGGTGCACGCGGGCCACCTGTGGCGCCGCACGGTGGACGCCGTCAACGCGGAGTTCCCCGACGTCACCGTCGACTACCTGCACGTCGACGCCGCCACGATCTTCATGGTCACCAACCCGTCGCGGTTCGACGTGATCGTCACCGACAACCTCTTCGGCGACATCATCACCGACCTCGCCGCCGCCATCACCGGCGGGATCGGCCTCGCCGCCTCGGCGAACATCAACCCGGAGCGCACCACGCCCAGCATGTTCGAGCCCGTGCACGGCTCCGCGCCCGACATCGCGGGCCAGGGCAAGGCCGACCCCACTGCCACTGTGCTCTCCGTCGCGATGCTGCTCGACCACCTGGGCCTGCCCGACGCGTCCGCCAAGGTCGAGGCCGCAGTCGCCGCCGACATCGCCGAGCGCGCCTCCCTGGACGGCCGAGTACGGTCGACGGCCGAGGTGGGCAAGGACCTCGCCGCGCGCATCGCCGGCTGATCTCCGCACCCGTCCCCACGGCCGTCCTCACCCGGTAACGTCAGAGCAGTCCCTGGTGAAAGGCCAAACCATGAGCACGACGACCCCCGCCTCACTCTCGAGCTTCGAGATCCGCCCCACTGCCACGCCCACTCCTAACGAGGACCGGGCCGCCGCCCTGGCGGCGCCGCGGTTCGGCACGGTCTTCACCGACCACATGGCCCGGATCTCCTGGTCGGAGGACCAGGGATGGCATGACCGGCGCGTGGAGGCATACGGCCCGCTGCTGATGGACCCGGCGACGGCGGTGCTGCACTACGCCCAGGAGATCTTCGAGGGCATGAAGGCGTACCGCCACGCCGACGGCTCGGTGTGGACGTTCCGCCCCTGGGCCAACGCCGAGCGGTTCGCGCGCTCCGCGCGGCGGCTCGCGCTGCCCGAGCTGCCCGAGGAGGACTTCCTCGGATCGCTCGCCGCGCTCGTCGCCACCGACGCCGCATGGGTCCCGGCCGGTGAGGAGACCAGCCTCTACCTGCGCCCGTTCATGTACGCGTCGGAGGCGTTCCTCGGGGTGCGGCCGTCGCGGGCCGCCGAGTATCTCGTCATCGCCTCCCCCGTGGGGCCGTACTTCGCCAGCGGCGTGCAGCCGGTGTCCATCTGGGTGGCCGAGGACTACCACCGCGCGGGCGCCGGCGGCACCGGCGCTGCCAAGTGCGGGGGCAACTACGCCGCGAGCCTGCTGCCGCAACAGGAGGCCTACGCGCTCGGCTACGACCAGGTGTGCTTCCTCGACGCCTCGACGAACACGCTGGTCGAGGAGCTCGGCGGCATGAACGTGTTCCTGGTGCACGCCGACGGCAGCGTCTCCACCCCGGAGCTGTCCGGCTCGATCCTCGAGGGCGTCACGCGCTCCTCGATCCTGCAGCTCCTGCGGGACGCGGGCCACGAGGTGCGCGAGCGGCCCGTTCCGCTCGCCGAGCTGCGGGCCGGCCTGGAGGACGGCTCGATCGCCGAGGTCTTCGCCTGCGGCACAGCCGCCGTGGTGACGCCCATCGGCCGGCTGGGCGGGCAGGGCTTCGACCTCACCGTCGGAGACGGCTCCGCAGGCCCGGTGACGTCGCGCGTGCGCAGCGAGCTCATGGACATCCAGTACGGCCG
>JAEWEI010000113.1 GCA_023389545.1 Actinomycetes bacterium
AGGTCGACGGTCACCTCGGTGCCCGGGCGGGTCTCGAGGATCTTCCAGATGAGCTCGATGTCCTCCTGCGCCGCCTGGGCCGCGAGCAGCCCCTGCTTGCCGGAGTTGCCGCGGAAGATGTCCGCGAAGCGCGCCGAGACGACGACCTTGAAGCCGTAGTCCTTGAGCGCCCACACGGCGTGCTCACGCGAAGAGCCGGTGCCGAAGTCGGGGCCGGCGACGAGCACCGAGCCGGGCGCGTACGCGGGCTGGTTGAGGATGAACTCCGGGTCGCCGCGCCAGGCGGCGAACAGGGCGTCCTCGAAGCCGGTGCGCGTGACCCGCTTGAGGTACACGGCGGGGATGATCTGGTCGGTGTCGACGTTGCTGCGGCGCAGCGGGACCCCGACGCCTGTGTGCTGGGTGAACTTCTCCATGATGCGTCTCTCGTTCTCAGTGGGCCGTCGGGGTCAGACGAGCTGCAGGTCGTCGAGGGGGCTGCCGTCGGGGGCGACCACGTCGGGGCCCAGGTCGGAGACCGACGAGAGCGTGCCCCGGATGGCTGTGGCAGCCGCGACGAGCGGCGAGACCAGGTGCGTGCGGCCGCCCTTGCCCTGCCGGCCCTCGAAGTTGCGGTTCGACGTGGAGGCCGAGCGCTCCCCCGGCGCGAGCTGGTCGGGGTTCATGCCCAGGCACATCGAGCAGCCGGCGTTGCGCCACTCGGCGCCGAAGTCGAGGAAGATCCGGTCGAGCCCCTCGGCCTCGGCCTGCAGGCGCACGCGCGCCGACGCGGGGACCACCAGGACGCGGACGGACTCCGCCTTGGTGCGGCCCTTGACGAGCTTGGCGACCGAGCGCAGGTCCTCGATGCGGCCGTTGGTGCAGGAGCCGATGAAGACCGTGTCCACCGCGATCTCGCGCAGCGGCTGCCCGGGGGTCAGGCCCATGTACTCGATGGCGCGCTCGGCGGCGACGCGCTCGTTGGCGTCCGCGATCTCGGCGGGCACCGGGACGCTCGCGGAGAGCGGCAGGCCCTGGCCGGGGTTCGTGCCCCAGGTGACGAAGGGCTCGAGGTCGGCGGCGCGGAGCACGACCTCGGCGTCGAACTGCGCGTCGTCGTCCGAGCGCAGCGTCTTCCAGTACTCGACGGCCTCGTCCCAGTCGGCGCCCTCGGGGGCGTGCGGGCGGCCCTTGAGGTACTCGAAGGTCGTCTCGTCCGGGGCGATCATGCCGGCGCGGGCGCCTGCCTCGATCGACATGTTGCAGATCGTCATGCGGGCTTCCATCGACAGCGCGCGGATGGCCTCGCCGCGGTACTCGAGCACGTAGCCCTGGCCGCCTCCGGTGCCGATCTTGGCGATGATCGCCAGGATGATGTCCTTGGACGTGGCGCCTGCGGGCAGCTCGCCGTCGACGGTGATGGCCATCGTCTTGAACGGCGCCAGCGGCAGCGTCTGGGTGGCGAGCACGTGCTCGACCTCGCTGGTGCCGATGCCGAACGCGAGGGCGCCGAACGCGCCGTGCGTGGAGGTGTGCGAGTCGCCGCACACCACCGTCAGGCCGGGCATGGTCAGCCCGAGCTGCGGGCCGACCTGGTGCACGATGCCCTGATCGGCGTCGCCGAGGGAGTGCAGCCGCACGCCGAACTCGGCGGCGTTGTTGCGCAGGGTCTGGATCTGCGTTCGGCTCGTGACGTCCGCGATGGGGCGGTCGATGTCGAGCGTCGGCGTGTTGTGGTCCTCAGTGGCGATGGTCAGGTCGGGCCGCCGGACAGGGCGCCCGGCGAGCCGGAGTCCCTCGAACGCCTGCGGACTCGTGACCTCGTGCACGAGGTGCAGGTCGATGTAGAGGAGGTCGGGTGCGCCATCGTTGCCGCGGCGCACGATGTGTGCGTCCCAAACCTTCTCTGCCAGCGTGCCGGCCATGTCGTGTCCTCTCGAAGTGTCCCCGGGGGGTGTTACGGGGTGGTAACTCGTCGACCTCACTTGCATCTCAGCCTGCGAGACGGCAATATCGACCTATGGACAACTCTAGCGGAGTCGGCGTCCTGGACAAGGCAGCTTCCGTCCTCAGCGCCCTTGAGGCAGGACCGGCGACCCTCGCCCAGCTCGTCACCGCCACCCACCTCGCCCGCCCGACCGCGCACCGCCTGGCCGTCGCGCTCGAGCACCACCGGCTTGTCGCCCGCGACATGCAGGGCCGGTTCGTGCTCGGGCCACGCCTGTCCGAGCTCTCCACCGCCGCCGGGGAGGACCGGCTGCTCGCCGCCGCCAACCCCGTCCTGACGGCGTTGCGCGACCACACCGGCGAGAGCGCGCAGCTGTACCGCCGCCAGGGCGATCAGCGTATCTGCGTCGCCGCCGCCGAACGCCCGATCGGCCTGCGGGACTCGATCCCGGTGGGCGCCACCCTGACAATGCAGGCCGGATCCGCCGCGCAGATCCTGCTCGCCTGGGAGGAGCCCGACCGGCTGCACCGCGGCCTGCAGGGCGCGAAGTTCACCGCCACGATCCTGTCCGGCGTCCGCCGGCGCGGCTGGGCCCAGTCCGTGTCCGAGCGCGAGGTCGGCGTGGCGTCCGTCTCAGCCCCCGTGCGCGGGCCCTCGGGTCGCATAGTCGCTGCGGTGTCGATCTCCGGCCCGCTCGAGCGGCTCTCGCGCCAGCCGGGCCGGCTGCACGCCGGCGCCGTCGTCTCGGCGGCCAACCGGCTCACCGAGGTGCTGCGCCGCACCGGCGAGTAGGCGCGCGAGCACCCCAGCACGACCACCCAGCGGGACCGGGGGACGGCACACGCCGTCGCCCGGTCCCGCTGCGCATAGGGCCCTGGCGCGGCGCGAGGCCGCCCGTGGCGCGGGCCCTCGTGGTGCGGCGCCGGCCGGACACGCGGACGATGGGCCGGAAGAGGCCTGTGCCGGAAGACCCGTGCCGGAGGTGGAACCGTGACCGAACGCCCTGAGCGCCCCCAGTCCCCCGAGCCGGAGCCGCGCGCGCCCGATCCGCACGCGCGCGCCAGCGTCAACGGCGCACTGCGGCTGGTGAAGGGCTACACCGAGGCGGAGCGACCGGAGATCGTCGTGGCGCTGCACAAACTGGACCCGCTGCTGGAGGGCTACTCCGCCGAGCAGGTGGATCTGGCCCTGGACCGCAAGGACGCCGGGCATCGCGTCCAGACGGTGACG
>JAEWEI010000144.1 GCA_023389545.1 Actinomycetes bacterium
TGCGGCAGCTCCGTAGGCCAGGCCGACTGCGAGGGCGACGAGCGACTCGGCTCCGTTGAGCTGGTCGCGGGGGAAGGACTTGGCCACCTTCAGGCCGGCGAAGGGGTCGCCCAGGCTGACCGGCAACCGGCTGGCGCTGGACAGGTACTGCCCGAGGCCCGGGAGGTGCGCACCGCCACCGGTGACCACCACGGCCTCGATGCCCGAGCTGTGGTTGGCGCCGAAGTAGACGAACGTGTTGCGAATCGCCTCGATGAGCGTCTGTGCCATCGAGTTGACGACCTCCGCCGCCGCGGCGAGCTCAGGAGCGACTGTGTAACCGACGCCGATCTGACGCTTCAGCCCTTCCGCCTCGGCGCCCGCGATCCCCATGGTGCTCGCGATCGCCTGCGTCACGTTGTGCCCCCCGCTGGCCAGCGACCGGGCCAAACGCGGCACACCGCGGTCGGAGATGACGACGGTGGTGATGCTCGCCCCGATGTCGACGAAGGCCACGACCCGGTCGGCCAGGTCGCCACGCGCGAGGGCGCGGACGAGCGCGAAGGCGTTGAGGTCGACCATCCGAGGCCGCAGGCCAGCGCCCTCGACAGCCAGGACGTTCGCGTTCACGGTGTCCCGCTGCGCCGCAACGAGCATGCCCTGCACCATCCGCCCCTGGGGACCGTCGACCTCCCCCGTCGGGTAGTAGTCGAGCAACGCCTCGTCCGCGGACATGGGCAGCAACTCCTGCACCTGGAAGGGCAGGGACTCCTTCAACTGCGGCAGCGGCATCCAGGGCAGCTCGAGCTCCCGCACGACCACACGCTGGTTGCCGACTCCCATGACGACGTCACGCGTGTCGAACTTCCCCTGCTGCCACAGCTGTCGCAGCGCGCCCGAGACCTGTGCCGGCTGGGCGACCTCGCCCTCACGGACCGCGCCCAGCGGCAACGGCACCTGGTCGAGCCGCACCAGCGTCGGCACGGTCTTCCCGCCCGGGCCGCCGCGACCGAACTCAAGCTCCGCAGCCCGGACGCACGTGGTGCCGATATCGAGTCCGATGACTCGTGTGGTGGCCACAGAGGATCCTTCCGACGCCGTGGTGTGACCCCCTTGCTATCGGGTCGCGGCGCGCGGTCCTTGAGCCCTCAGGCGGCGGAAGTCGACAGCAGCGCCAAGTACCAGTCGGCGACCGCCGCGCCCGCGACGACACCCACCGCCGCCCCGGCGAGCATCCACGGGCCGAACGGGATGCCGGTCTTGCGGCCCGCCCGCCGCATCGCGAGCAGGCCGATCGAGAAGACCCCGCCGAGCAAGAAGGCGGCGAACCAACCGACGATCAGCGCTGGCCATCCGACCCAGCCCAGGTAGAGCCCGAGCAGCCCGGCAAGCTTGACGTCGCCGAAGCCCATGCCGCGCGGATAGGCCAGGCACAGCGCGAAGTAGACGCCGAACATGACGGCGCAGCCCAGCAGTGCCCGGACGACGGCGCCGCCGTCTCCGCTGCCACCAGGAGCCCAGGTCGCGAGGACGATCAACGCCACGGCGACCGGGTAGGACGGCAAGACGATCGCGTTCGGCAGCCGCTTCACGTCGATGTCGATCAGCGCGAGCGCGATGGACACGGCAACGAGGTAGAGGGCCGCGGGCAGCGCCCAGGAGGCGCCGACGTACCAGGCTGTGAGGGCGAACATCAGGGCCGTGGCCGCCTCGACGAGCGGGTAACGCGCCGCGATCGGCGCCTGGCAATCGCGGCACCTGCCCCTGAGCAGCAGCCACGAGAGCACGGGGATGTTGTCGCGGGGGCGCACCCGCTCACCGCACCGCGGGCACGCGCTCGGCGGGCTCACCACCGACTCGCCCCGCGGCACCCGCCAGATGACCACGTTGAGGAACGAGCCCACGAGCAGGCCCAACAGCGCGGCGAGAGCGACGATCACGGCAGGAAGGGTGGCACAGTCGGCGGCTGCGCCGTCAGTTGCGCACGTCGTGGCGGACGGTCGGGCTGAACGAGTACAGCGGCGAGGGCGGGTTCACCATGCCGGGCGGGGTCATGTCCTTGTACTTGACCTTGGTGTTGACCGAGAAGTTGGTCTTGCACGCGTAGATGGACCCCTCGAGATTCACGTCGTTCGTCAGCCGCACGGTGCCGTTCGTGTAGAAGAACGTGTCCACGTTGCTGTCGAACACCACACCACCGCTCTGCACCACGATGTCCCCCTGGGCGACACCGCTGCAGCTCGCCACGCCGGTGGGCAGCGGGACGATGATGCGGAGCTTGGCGTCGCTGCCGACCTTCGTCGAGCTGACGTGCAAGCCGTTCGTGCTCTCGAAGGACCGCGCGACGATCGTCAGGTCGTCCTGCAGCACGAGCTCCATCGGGTCGCTCGCGCTCCCGCCCAACAGCTTCACATCGCAGGCCCGGGCGTCGAGCACTGTCGCGGCCGGCGGGCTCACGAGCCGGCCGTTGAGGCTGTAGTTCGCCTTCGCGACGTCGCACTTCGTGCCCGATCGGACTTCAGACCAGCTCGGCGCGTTGTTCGCCTCGGCGTTCTCCTTCGTCCACTCGCCGAAGGGCTTCGGCGTCGGCGAGCCAGGAGGCACGACGTCCGTCCATGTGATCGACGGCATCGTGATGGGCGACGGCGCATCCGGGACCCCGCTGGGGGCGTTGGGCGTGTGCCCGCTCGAGAACACGGTGGCGAGCGAGCCGCCGCCGTCGAGCGAGATGGCGCCGGCCGCCTGGCCGTACCCGAGGACCCGCCCAGCCGGCCCGATCGAGATCGAGCCGGTGGCCGAGATCATGTTGCCGCCGACCTTGAGCGAGTTCGGCGCCTTGATGCTGCCGCCGGTGACCAACTTCCCAGCCACCGTGCAGGTGTTCGAGATGTTGGACATGCCGGTGCCAGCAGCGACCACGTCGCCATCCACCTTGGCGCCAGAAGAGCAGGTGAACGTCCCCCCGCTGTGCACGGACTTGATCTCGCAGGCGTTCGTGAGGCTCACGGATCCCACGGCCGTGAGATTGCCGATGATCGTGCCGAGCACCGAGCACGCGTAATTGCCGTTGGTGTGGACGTCGCCACCATCGACCTCGAAGCCGTTCGTCGTGGTGAGGTTGTCGCCGCTGTAGACCCCGTAGGCGAACACCGGCTGCGTGGACCCGCTGGGCTGCACGAGCAGGCGCTGCTTGACCACGCGGGTCGAGGTGCTCTCGCCGTTCCCGGTGGGGATCGCGACGGTCGACGTCGCGACGATCTCCGTCTCGGCGAGCTCGACCACTGACGGCTGCGGGCACAGGAAGTCCATCGAGCCCACCGCGCGGTACCGCAGCTTCAACGTCACGTCCGCGGTGCCTGAGCCACTGGTCGTGGAGTACGGCAGCGTGCAGGGGAACGTGGTCTCCTGCCCCCGGTACGCCGACTGGTGGAGCTGGGCGATCGTGTTGTCGATGGCCTCCTCGGCGGCAGCCTGCGCCTGGATGCCGGCGCGCGTGGACGCGCTGGTCGCGGAGGCGAAGACCGTGAGGGACACGAGCGTGGCGCCGAGGATGGCGATCACGGAGGCGACTCCGATGACCATCACCATGGCGCTGCCCCGGTCGTCGCCGGGACGGCGCGCGAGCATGGACCTCATGAGCATGTCTCCCCACCGGTGATGGTCCCCTGCGGGCGCGGGATCGCCGCAGAGCCGAACGTGACGCTCTTGCCGTCCGCGCCTTCGAGGACGTCGAACAAGATCTGTGAGCCGGTGGCTCCCTCGGCCGCGAACACGGGCTGGGTGACGCCCGTCCTGGTGACGGGGACCACGTCCGTGAGGATCGTGCGCCATGCCGAGAAATCGGAGGTCAGTGAGAGGTTCTTGGTCGGGGCGGCAGCGCCGGGCGCGCCCTCGATGGTGCGCAGCGACTTCGAGGCGGTGTCGTAGAGCCAGCCGCGGCATTGCCAGGACGACGGTGCGTCGTCCTGGTCCCCCACGCGGGTCATGACGACGAGCAGGCGCCCGTCGAACACGGACGGCGTCGTCACCGTGGCCGCGTTGCGCAGCCCAGCCTCGATCGACGCCATCGTGACCTGGCCGTCGTTCGAGGCCGTCGTCATGTCGCGCACATCGCGCTGGATGAGGAAGCCCCGGATCAGCAGCGTTCCCGTGATGGCGACGACGACGAGCAACAGCACCGAGTACACGAGCAGCTCGGCGAGCGTGAGCCCGCTGTCCCCTGCCCGCATGCGGGTCCGCAGTGCCGCCCGCATGTCAGCTCGCCACCCAGATGGCGGTGCTCAGGTGTGAGGACACCGGCCGGCCCGGGATCTCCGCGGTCACCGTGACGTCGAAGTCCACGAGGCCCCCGCCGGCGGGAGGACACGTCACCGACGTCGAGGGTGTCTGGTCGATGGTGAAGACGATGCCCCGCGAGTCAGGGAGCGGGGCCGGGGCCACCGTGAGGAAAGCCGTGTAGGCGGCGCACGACGTGGCCGCCGAGCGCGCGCGCTCGAGCTGCTGGCTCGCGATCTGGCTCGCGCTCGCAACC
>JAEWEI010000155.1 GCA_023389545.1 Actinomycetes bacterium
TTCCTGTTCTACTCGGGCTTCTACCTGCCCATGTACTGGTCGAGCCGCGCTAAGCTCACCAACACGGCCGACCTGATCCGCCTGATCATCCGTGACGAGGCCGTGCACGGGTACTACATCGGCTACAAGTACCAGAAGGGCCTCGAGCAGGCATCGCCCGAGCGCCGCCAGGAGCTCAAGGACTACACCTTCGAGCTGCTCTTCGAGCTGTACGACAACGAGGTGGAGTACACGCAGGACCTCTACGACGGCGTCGGCCTCACCGAGGACGTCAAGAAGTTCCTGCGCTACAACGCCAACAAGGCCCTGATGAACCTCGGCTACGAGGGCCTGTTCCCGCGCGACGAGACGGACGTCAACCCGGCGATCCTCTCGGCGCTGTCGCCCAACGCCGACGAGAACCACGACTTCTTCTCGGGGTCGGGCTCGTCCTACGTGATCGGCAAGGCCGTCAACACCGAAGACGACGACTGGGACTTCTGATCGCCGACTCGTGATGGACGCCGCCGCCCCCGGGGTCGGCGGCGTCTGTCGTCTTCGACGTCCGGCGTGCTCAGCCAGGCTGGAGGGCGCCGGAACCGCCAGGCGAGCCTGACCGTCTGGCGCACGGCTTCCACGAGACGTAGCGTCCCAGCATGACGACCCCTGAGAGGCCCGCGATGGCTGCGGGTGGAAGCCGCGTGGCCCGGCAACTCCGACTCGTGGTGGTGGCGGAAGACTATGAGCGTGCGGTCGCGTTCTATCGCGACGCGTTGGGCCTACCGGAGGAGGCGGCGTTCGCGGGTGACGGCGACGCCCGCGTCACGATCCTCGACGCCGGGCGCGCCACGTTGGAGATCGCCAATCCGGCGCAGAAGCGGATGATCGACGACGTCGAGGTCGGCCGGCAGGTCGCCCCCCGCCTGCGTGTCGCCTTCGAGGTGGATGACGCGGTCGAGGCGACTCACGCGCTCGTGGACGCCGGGGCCGCCGAGGTGGCGCCGCCCACCGAGACGCCCTGGCGGTCGCTGAACTCGCGCCTCGACGCGCCCGCGGGCCTGCACATCACGCTCTTCCAGGAACTCGAGCCCGATCGCTGCGCCGAGGCCGACGGCGGTTCGCAGGGCTGACGGTCGGTCAGCCCTGGTCGGTGGTGGGCGCGTCGAAGGCGATGTCGGCGTAGTGCCGCACCATCTCGGCGGCGGGGCGCACGAGCTCGCGCTCGCCGGGCACGAGCGAGGAGTCCTGGGCGCGGTGCTGTGCCGCGAGGTCGAGGTGAGGCCGCGGGTCCACGCCGACAGCGGAGAGGAACGAGACGAGCAGCGCCCGCGCGGCCCGTGAGTAGGCGCCGCCGGCGTCAACGGCGACCTCCGCGACGATCACGGCGGTCATCGCGACGTCCAGCCCGGCCGGACCGACGGTGGCGTTGGCCCAATCCACGAGGGTGGGGCCATGCGGCTCCGTGAGGATGATGTTGGCCGGGTGCAGGTCGAGGTGGAGCAGGCATTCGCCGACGCGGCTGCCCAGCGGCGCCCCGGACAGTGCGGAGCCGTCACCGGCCACGGCGGGCAGCGGGACGGCATGCAACGTGTGGTGCAGGTCCGCGAGGATCGTGGCCGCGTCGGTCAGCGACACCTCCCCGGCAGTCATGGCCTGGAGGAGCGTCGGCCCGTGCAGCCGCTCCATCTCGAGGTCGGGGCCCTGGGCGCTGAAGACCTCCGGCGCGGGGAAGCCGTGGGCGCGCGCGTGGGCCATGAGCCGCACCTCTCCGAGGGCGGAGCGGCCCGAACGGTAGCGGCGGAGCACCCGCTCCTCATCCAGCGCGAAGACGTCCGCGTCACGCCCCGCGGCGAGCACGGGGCCCGGGGTCGCCGGTGCGTGAGGAGCGGCGTCGGGGGCAATTCCGGCGGAGCACATACTTCGACGGTAGACGTGTCTGGGGAGATTGTCCCGCGCAAAGGCTTTGCAGTTTGCTGGCATCTGGCGGGGCGGCCCGGTGATGCCGCGGTGTGCGCTTTGCCTGAGGGCCCTGATCGCCGTGCTCGGCGATGCTGATCTCCACGTCTGGTTCAGGATGCCGGGCCTCCGGGAGATCCATCCGTTGTGGGGTCGGACGGGCAGGTCTACCGTCGAACTGTCCGCCCGGCCGTGTCGAGGTTGACGTGCCGGGTCCTGGTTCGGCGCCCTGGAGGTCACGATGAGCACGCTCATGGACATGCCGCAGGTCAGCGAGTGTTCCGTCGCGGGCTGCTCGTACAACCACGACGGTTGCCATGCCGGCGCCGTGACGATCACCGGGACCGGCGATGACGCGCAGTGCGCGACGTTCATCCCGCTCGGTTACAAGGGCGGTCTCGACCGGGTGATCTCGCACGTCGGGGCGTGCCAGCGCTTCGACTGCGTGCACAACAAGTCGCTCGAGTGCTCGGCTGACGCCGTGCGGGTCGGAGCCGGCCACGACTTGGCCGACTGCCTCACGTACACCCAGCGCTGAGCCGCGGGCCCGCCCGGTCAGCGGGTGAGGTCCACCAGCAGTTGCACCGCGTCCTCGTAGGAGGCAGGCAGCGACTCCACCCGCATCGTCGGCGGATGGCGCACGAGGTCTTGGACGTCGAGTTGCATCGACTGCCGCGCCACGTGGGCGAGGGTGCCGGTCACCACCCGGTCGAGGGGCGACGGTCCGCCCGTCGTCGCGGGGGCGTCGTCGAGGAGCGCCCGGTCCACGAGCACCACGAACACGCCGGGCGCGCATGCGGCCAGGGGCTGGCCGTCGCCGAACTGGTCGCGCAGCGCCGATCCCACAGCGGCCGATCGCGCGACCTGCGACCAGGGCGCCGGATCCGGCGTCGTCGCGTCCAGCACGAGCAGCACGTGCGACTCATGCGCGGGGAGACCCGCCCGGCGGCCCGACGCGTACGTCTCGGCCAGGCGAGTCGCCAGGTAGTCGCGGGTCGGCAGGCCTGACGTCGGGTCGAGGCATGAGCCCAACGCGATGCCCGATGCCTGCTCGTCGGCCCAGCCCTCGCACAGCGCGCGGAGCATCGCGACCGGCGGCTCCTGGCCGTCGACGCACCTGTAGAAGCAGCCCAAGTCGTCGATCGACTCCGCGATGCCGACCCCCGCGGCGGACCGTGCGGCGCCCAGCCTCGCGGCCGCCGCCTCAGGGGCGTCGTCAGCCGCCACCGCCGTGATCAGGCCGTCGACCGCCGGGTGGTACCAGTCTGCTGGCCGGCGCCACGTCGTCGTGGTGCTCCGCCCGCGCCACAACTCGCGCAGCGCAGAACCCGCAGCGGGCGCGCCAGGCGGGTGGGTGTGCGTCATACCAGGTGAGAGGCGCCACCCCCGGATCCATGACGCGAAAGCAGCGGGCGCGTTCGGGACGTTTCCCACCGATACCCCCAACTGTGCAAGGCTGGCCCCCAGATGGCGCACCCGTGGCGGTGCGCGTC
>JAEWEI010000165.1 GCA_023389545.1 Actinomycetes bacterium
GCGCCGATCACGATCTTGGTCCACCACGAGCTGAGGGTGCCCTCGAAGCTGATGATGGTCTGGATGGTGCCGAGCACCAGCACGCCCAGCAGCGAGCCGATCACGAACCCCGAGCCGCCGGTGAGCAGCGTCCCGCCGATCACCACCGCCGAGATCGCGTCCAGCTCGACGCCCACCCCGGTGAGGGCGTAGCCGGACAGCGAGTACATCGCGAAGATCAGCCCGCCGATAGCCGAGCAGACCCCGCTGACCACGTACACCAGCACCTGGGTGCGGGCCACAGGCAGCCCCATGAGCTCGGCGGAGCCCTGGTTCCCGCCGATGGCGTACACCGTGCGGCCGAACCGGGTGGCGTGCAGCACCCACGCCGCGATGGCCACGATCACCAGCGCCACGATGACGCTTGGGGAGATGAACGCGTACAGCGTGCGCCCGTCGAAGGCCGTGCCGGTGGGCCACAGCCGGATGCGGCTCTGCGACAGGGACACGAAGAACGGGTCGGTGATGGACAGCGAATTCGGGCTCACCACGAAGCACAGCCCGCGGGCCAGGAACATGGCCGCCAGCGTCGCGATGAACGGCTGCACCTCGAAGACCCGGATGAACAGCCCCACGCCGACCCCGAAAACGCAGCCCAGCACCAGCACCGCCGCGATCACGGGCCCTGGCGCCCACCCGGCGATGAGCAGCCGCGCGGTGACCATCGTGGACAGGGCCATCACCGCGCCCATGGACAGGTCGATGCCGCCGGTGAGGATCACGAACGTCATGCCCACCGCGAGCACGATGAGGAACGCGTTGTCGATGAACAGGTTGAGGATCGTCTGGCTGTCGAGGAACCCGGTGTACCGGGTGGAGCCGATGACGAAGACCAGCACCAGGGTGACCAGCGTCGCGAGCACGGACCCGTAGCGGGCCAGCGGCGATGTCCCACGGGTGCGCGACGTGCGGGTCTGGGCGCCCGTCCGCACCTCGGTCGCGGCCATCAGGCCACCACCTCGACGGCTTCGCCGTGCTCCTGGGCGACGGCTCTGCGCCGGGCTCGGAACTTCCGTTGCACCACAGGCGACTGCAGCAGGCACACGAGGATCACCACGACGGCCTTGAACACGAGGTTGACCTCCGGGGCGATGCCGAGCGAGATCACCGTGATGCGCAGCGTCTCGATGATGAACGCCCCGATCACCGTGCCCGCGAGCGAGAACTTGCCGCCCATGAGCGACGTCCCGCCGATGACCACGGCGAGGATCGCGTCGAGCTCGATCCACAGGCCGTTGTTATTCGCGTCGGCGGCTGTCACGTTCGAGCTGATGAGGATCCCGGCGATCGCCGCGCACAGGGCGCTGAAGACGTAGACCGTCCAGATGATGCTGCGCGCGCGCACCCCGGCGAGGCGGCTGGCCTCGGGGTTGATGCCCACGGACTCGACCAGCGTGCCGAGCGCCGTGCGCCGCGTCAGCAGCGCCGTGGCCGCCAGCACCACGCCGGCGATGATCGCCGAGACCGGAAGCGTCAGCAGGAAGCCGGCCCCGATGGACTTGTACAACGGGCTGTTCACCGTGGTGATCTGCCCGCCGGTGACGAGCATCGCGATGCCGCGGCCCGCCGTCATGAGGATCAGCGTGGCGATGATCGGCTGGATGCCCACCACCGACACCAGGAACCCGTTCCACGCCCCGAGCACCAGGCACACCAGCACCGCTGTGCCGATGGCGATCAGCACCGTGGACGCCGCGCCCGGGGTGGGCGACGCGGCGATCTGCGTGCACGCCACGGCGCCCGCGATCGCGACCAGTGCCCCGACGGACAGGTCGATGCCGCGCGTGGCGATCACCAGCGTCATGCCGATGGCCACGAGCAGGATCGGCGAGGTGTTGCGCAGGATGTCGATGAGTGACCCGTACAGGTGCCCGTCCTGCATGCGGACGCCCAGGAACCCGGGCCGCGCCACCACGTTCACCGCCAGCAATGCCAGCAGGGCCACCAGCGGCCAGAACACGTTCGACCGGATGAGGCTGCGCATCACTCCTGCCCTCCGCTCGCGATGAGCTCGAGGACGTCACGCGCCGTGACGTCCGGGCCGTTGGCGATCTCGGCGACCTTGCGGCGGTCGCGCAGCACCGCGATGCGGTGGCTGAGCCGCAGCACCTCGTCGAGCTCGGCGGAGATGAACACCACCGACATGCCCTGCGTCGCGAGGTCGTGCACGAGCTTCTGGATCTCGGCCTTCGCGCCCACGTCGATGCCGCGGGTCGGCTCGTCGAGGATCAGCAGCCGGGGGGCGGTAGCGAGCCACCGGGCCAGCAGCACCTTCTGCTGGTTCCCGCCGGAGAGGTTCCGCACCAGCGCCTCGGGGTTGGCGGGCCGGATGCCGAGCGTCTCGATGTAGTGCGCCGTCAGCTCGTCCTGGGTGCGCTGCGGCACCCGCCGGGCCCAGCCGCGAGCGGCCTGCAGCCCGAGCACGATGTTCTCCCGCACCGTGAGGTCTTCCACGAGCCCCTCGGCCTTGCGGTTCTCGGAGGAGAACGCGATGCGCTCGGCGATGGCCGCGCGGGGGTTGCGCAGCCGCGCGGGCGCCCCGTCGACCTCCAACGTGCCGGTGTCGGCGTGGTCCGCGCCGTACAGCAACCGCGCCAGCTCACTGCGGCCCGATCCCAGCAGGCCCGCCAGCCCGACCACCTCGCCGGGGTACACGTCCAGGTCGAAGGCCTCGATGGACCCCCGGCGCCCGAGCCCGAGGGCCCGCAGGAAGGGCCGCGGCGCCGCGTCGGAGCCCGCCTGTGACACGGCCTCCTCACGCGCCTCGGTGTCCTGCGCGATGTCCTCAAGCACCGCGAGCTCGCGGCCGATCATCATCGACACCAACTCGATCCGGGTCATCTCGCCGGTGCGCCGCTCCCCCACCCGGGCGCCGTTGCGCAGCACGGTGATCCGGTCGGCGATCTCGTCGACCTGCTCGAGGAAGTGCGTGACGAACAGGAT
>JAEWEI010000198.1 GCA_023389545.1 Actinomycetes bacterium
CCGCCGACTGGGATCAGCCGACGGCCCGCGCAGCGCGAGCGGTCACGCCGAGCCGGACTTGCGCCGGAACTGGCGCTGCACCGGGCCAGCGGTCTCGGAGCCGTGCACGGCGCCGGTGTTCGTCGAGCCGTCAGCCGTGCGGTGCTGTGCCGCCTTCTTCCGGTCGAGCGCCTCGCGGAACTTCGCCTTGGCGTCCTCGGACGCCGCTGGTGTGGTCGCCCTGTCGTCGTTCTGCGCCATCGCGGTGCCTCCTCTGGGTACTGCCTGTCCGGCGGCGAACGGGGGGTTCCGCGGCGCCGCCCGTCCAGCCTTGCCGACATCGGCGCCGAATGCCAGCGCATTGCGGTCATGGCGGTCACCGCGGATGGGACGCCGCGCCCCGGCGCCCGGCGGGTGCGGCTACCGTCGACACATGTCCGACGCGCCGACCCGCGACCACCTCCCGCTGCGCAGGTGCGGGACCAGCGGGCTGTGGCTTCCGGCGGTGACGCTCGGCCTCTGGCAGAACTTCGGGGCGGCGACGCCATTCGACGCCCAGCGGGCGCTGGTGCTGCGGGCCGTCGAGCTGGGCGTCACACATCTGGACCTCGCGAACAACTACGGGCCGCCGCCCGGCGCAGCGGAGCTCACCATGGGCAGGCTCCTCGCGCGGGACCTCGCCTCGCGCCGCGACGAGCTCGTCCTCACCACGAAGGCCGGCTACCGGCAATGGCCCGGCCCCTATGGGGAGCACGGCTCGCGCAAGTACCTGCTGGCCTCGCTCGACCAGTCGCTGCGGCGGCTCGGACTGGACTACGTCGACATCTTCTACTCCCACCGGTTCGACCCCCGCACGCCGCTGGAGGAGACGATCGGCGCACTGGGGACCGCCCTCACGTCGGGTCGCGCGCGGGCGGTGGGCATCTCCTCCTACTCGGCGGCTCGGACCGCGCAGGCGCTGGAGGTGGCGCGACGCCTGGGCGTGGAGCTCACTGTGTGCCAACCCTCCTACTCGATGCTCAACAGGTGGATCGAGCGCCCGGACCCGGCGGCGGAGGGCAGGTCGCTGCTCGACGTCGCGGCGCAGGGCGGACTCGGTGTGGCCGCCTTCTCCCCGCTGGCGCAGGGGATGCTCACCGACCGCTACCTCGCGGGGGTGCCCGCGGACTCCAGGGCTGCCCGCGGAGGCCCGCTGCACGCCTCGTACCTCAGCGAGGAGAACCTCGCGCGGGTCCGCGCGTTGGACGCGGTGGCGCGGGCGCGTGGGCAGTCGTTGGCGCAGCTCGCGATCTGCTGGGCGCTGCGCGACCCGCGAGTGACGACAGTCGTGCTCGGGGCCCGCACGCGCGCCCAGCTCGAGGACAATGTGGCGGCGCTGGACGGCCCCCCGCTGACAGCGACGGAGCTCGAGCTGATCGACCGTGACGCCGTCGAGGCTGGCGTGAACCTCTGGGGCCCCCGTTCGAGCGACCTGTAGGGGCGCTGCGCCAGCACTGCTTGACACTTCGCGGCGCCTATGAAGGCCGAACCTACTGTCTAGTAACTTACGGGAGCGTAAGTTACGATGACCGCGTGGAATCAACCCTCGGACACCCCTGGCTCGCGTCCTACCCGACCGGCGTGCCCCCGAAGATCGACATTCCCGACGAGCCGCTGACCGCGACCCTCGAGCGCGCCGCGCGGCGCTTCCCGGATCGCGTCGCCGTGGACTTCGAAGGCCAGACGACCACCTACCGCGAGCTCATCGACGAGGTGCAGCGAGCGGCGGGCGCGCTGCACGCCCTCGGGATCCAGCGAGGAGACCGGGTCGCCATCTCACTGCCCAACTGCCACACCCACGTCGTCGCCTTCTGGGCGGTGCTGCGCCTGGGCGCCGTCGTCGTCGAGCACAACCCCACCTACTCGGCCTCGGAGCTCGAGCACCAGCTCGCCGACTCCGGCGCCGTCGCGGCGATCTGCTGGGAGCCGACCGCCGCCCGGGTGGCCGAGGTGCAGCAGAACACCCACCTGCGGCACCTGATCGCCGTGGACCTCACCCGCGACCTGCCCCGCGCCAAGCGACTCGCGCTCACCCTCCCCGTCCCCGCCGCCCGAAAGCAGCGCGCCGCGCTGCGCGGCCCCGTGCCCGCCGGCGCCCTCGAGTGGCACCGCATCATCGCCGAAGCCCAGCCCCTGCCCTCGTCGCACCCGGCGGCCACGGTCGACGACATCGCCACCATCCAGTACACCGGCGGCACCACCGGCACCCCCAAGGGCGCGATCCTCACGCACCGGTCGCTCGGGTCGAATGCCCTCCAGGGCGCCGCCTGGACCCAGTTCGAGGATGGGACCGAGACGGTCTACGGCGTCCTGCCGTTCTTCCACGCCTTCGGGCTCACCCTGTGCCTCACGTTCGCGGCACGCATCGGCGCCACGCTCGTCGCGTTCGGCAAATTCGACCCGGCAGCTGTCCTCGCTGCGCAGCGTCGGCGGCCCGCGACCTTCCTGCCCGGTGTCGCGCCCATGTTCGACCGCCTGGCCGCCCTCGCCGAGAAGACAGGCGCAGACCTCAGCACCATCCGCATCTCGCTCGCCGGCGCCATGCCGATCTCCCGCGCCACAGCCGAGCGATGGGAGGGCCTCACCGGTGGGCTGCTCATCGAGGGTTACGGCCTGACCGAGACCAGCCCCGTCGCCCTCGGCAACCCGTGCAACGCGGAGCGCCGGCCCGGAGCCCTCGGCCTGCCCTTCCCCAGCACGGAGATCCGCGTCGTCGACCAGGAGGACCCGACCGTCGACGTGGCCCCCGGCGAGCGCGGCGAGCTGCTCATTCGCGGCCCGCAGGTGTTCAGCGGCTACTGGAACCGCCCCGAGGAGACCGCCGACCAGCTCCTGCCCGATGGCTGGCTCCGCACCGGCGACGTCGTCGTGGTGGACGAGCACGGGTTCGCCACGCTGGTGGACCGGATCAAGGAGATGATCGTGACCGGCGGGTTCAAGGTGTACCCGTCGCAGGTCGAGAGCCACCTGCGCTCGATGCCGGGCGTCGCGGACGTCGCCGTCGTCGGAGTCCCCAGCGGGGACATGGGCGAGAAGGTCGTCGCGGCAGTGGTGCTCGACGACACCGCCTCGCCGGTCATCGACCTCGCGGCCGTGCGGGAGTGGTGCGAGCAGCGCCTCGCCCGCTACGCCGTGCCTCGCGAGGTCGTCATCGTGGCCGACCTGCCGCGGTCCCAGATCGGGAAGGTGCTGCGGCGCGTCGTGCGGGACCAGGTCCTCGCCCGCGCCTGACAACGCATCGGCACGCGGCCCGATCGCGCCAGGCCTCACGCCGGCACGGTCGGGCCGTCGTGTTCTGCCTCCGACCCGCGGCCGACCGCGTGGCGCTACTCCGAACGGGCCTCGTCGTCCGACGGCTGCGCCCCGTCGAGCGCGACGTCGCGCTCGGCCCGCAGCACCGTGATGGCGGCCTCGAAGTCCTCGAGCGAGTTGAACGCCTGGTAGACGCTCGCGAACCGCAAGTAGGCGACCTCGTCGAGCTCGCGCAGCGGGCCCAGGATCGTTAGGCCGATCTCATAGGCGTCGAGTTCAGCGGTGCCACTCGCACGGATCGTCTCCTCGACCCGCTGCGCGAGCAGGGCGAGGTCGTCGTCGCTGACCGGCCGGCCCTGGCACGCCTTGCGGACGCCATTGACGACCTTCTCGCGGCTGAACGGCTCGGTGACGCCGGAGCGCTTGACCACGGACAGGCTCGCGGTCTCCACAGTAGAGAACCTGCGGTTGCACTCGGGGCACTGTCGGCGGCGGCGAATGGAGGCGCCGTCATCCGAAGTGCGCGAGT
Organism: Actinomycetes bacterium; assembly: GCA_023389545.1. GTDB lineage: Bacteria > Actinomycetota > Actinomycetes > Actinomycetales > Cellulomonadaceae > Cellulomonas_A. Next base: position 3,800 of record JAEWEI010000198.1, read on the forward strand.
CGACCACGCGCGAGTCCGCGTGACGACAGAACGGGCAGTGCACAGGTGGCTCCTCGCCGGCTCGTCTGCCGCGCGGGGGGCAGGCGACCGGTTGACGTCGTGCCGCGCGAGAGCGGCCTCACGGCGCCCATTGACAGACGCTAGCAAAGAACCTATGACGTCCGGTCCTCGACCTGCAAGGCAGAGGGGTGTGAGGCGCGTCAGCGCTCGACCGGCAGGAGGATGCGCTGGCCGGCTGTGAGGCCCGCGCTGCTCGCGCCATTGAGCTCCACCAGCTCCCGGATCACGTCTCGCACATCCTCGCCCGGGGCGGCGAGCTGCGCCGCCAGCTCCCACATCGTGTCACCCGCTGCCACCGTGTACGCCTGGACCTCGAGCGCGCGCTCCGGCCCACCGGCCACAGCCTTCGTGCCGATCAGCGCGAAGGCGCTGACGAGCAGGAGGGAGAGCAGAGCGACGACCCGACGACCGCGCGGCGTGAGGCGCAACGGAGCAGGCGCCTCGGCGCCGTCGTGGCGCGCGAGGCCACCCTGGCGCGCGGCGGATGCCTGGGCGGGCCGCGGGCATGGCGTCGCGGCGGGCTGCCGACGCTGCGCGGATGCTCGTCCTGACGCCTCCAGGCGGCGCGCCGGGAAGGGGATGACCACGGCTCCGCCATGGTTCGCGGCTGGGCCGATCGCCATCGTGCTCATCGTCGGCTCCTCTCTGATCGAACACCTGTTCGTCGAACGCTTGTGCGATGTCTACCACCTCGCCGCCCGCGGTGTCGAGACTCGCTCGAACAAATGTTTGATCGAACGGCCGTGCTCCCCTAGGCTGGCGCAGCAGGCGACAGACCATCACGAGGCGCTGACACGGGAACCCGATCGGCCCAGCGGACGGCGTCGCGGGGAGTGTGACGACGGACCTCAGGAGGCCAACGGTGGGCAGCGACGGCAGCACGGTCGAGGAGGACGCGCGGCACGGCAGCGCGCGCGGCGCGCGTCAGCGCGACGACATCGCGCTGGCGGTGGTCGGGGGCCCGTCGCCCGAGTCCTCGGCCGACGAGCTCACGCCACGCCAGCGCCTCGTGCTCGAGACCGTGCGCGCCGCGGTGGAGTCCCGCGGCTACCCGCCGAGCATGCGCGAGATCGGTGACGCTGTGGGCCTGACGAGCCCGTCGAGCGTCAAGCACCAGCTCACGTCCCTCGAGCGCAAGGGCTATCTGCGCCGCGACCCGAACCGTCCGCGCGCCATCGAGGTGGTGCAGCGTGACGACTCACGTGGAGTCCAGCGCTGGGCCCCGCCTGCAGGCGACGCCGCCCCCGCCACCGGAGCCGACGAGGCGAGCCCGGCGCCGACCTACGTCCCCCTAGTCGGCCGGATCGCGGCAGGCGGGCCGATCCTGGCCGAGCAGGTCGTCGAGGACGTCTTCCCCCTCCCCCGCCAGCTCGTGGGGGACGGCGAGCTGTTCCTGCTGAAGGTCGCGGGCGATTCGATGATCGACGCGGCGATCTGCGATGGCGACTGGGTGGTGGTCCGCCGTCAGCCCGTCGCGGAGAACGGACAGATCGTGGCGGCGATGATCGACGGCGAGGCCACTGTGAAGACCTTCAAGCGCGCTGACGGCCACGTGTGGCTGCTCCCCCACAACTCGGCATACGCGCCGATCCTCGGGGACCAGGCCCAGGTGCTCGGACGCGTCGTGAGCGTGCTGCGCAGCCTCTGACTCTCCAGGTGCGAGGGGCCGGGCCATCCGCGACCCTGGGCCACGCAGCACCGCACCAGAGACGAGAGGGAGTGGACGACATGCCTGGCCGTTTTCGGGATCCCGGTCCGAGCGTCAAGGACAAGGCGCTCTACGAGCGACTCCGCGCCCAGGGCGACAGCAAGGAGAAGTCGGCGCGCATCGCCAACGCCGCGGCTGGCAGCTCCCGCGGCGAGGTCGGCCGCAAGGGCGGGAAGTCCGGCGCGTACGAGGACTGGACCGTCGCCGACCTCCGCCGACGCGCCGCCGAGCTGGGCATCGCGGGCAGATCGTCGATGCGCAAGGACGAGCTGGTCGACGCGCTCCGCTCACACTGAGCGGGCCGCTTCCCACTGAGCCAGCAGCTTCCCGCGCCGCGAGGCGCGCTGCCGCCGACGACCCGGCCGGGCGTCGGCGGCAGGCGCCCCGACCCGCGAACGCCGCAGCGAGTCAGTACAGCTAGAGGCCGAAGCGGCGCGCCACCACCTTGAGCGCCTCCGCCGAGCGCCGGAGGCCCGCCAGCTCGTCCGCCGACATCGGCACCTCCAGGCGCTCGCCGACCCCCTGGCCGCCCACCAGCGTCGGGACCGACAGGCAGACGTCGGAGATCCCGTGGTAGTCCTGCAGCAGCGAGGACACGGGTAGGATCCGCTGCTCGTCCTTGAGGACCGCCTCGATGATGCGCGACCCGGCGAGAGCGACGGCGTAGTTCGTGGCGCCCTTGCCCTCGATGATGCGGTAGGCCGATTCGACGACCTCGCGGGCGATGCGCTCGCGCACCTCTTCTGTCAGCGGGCCCTTGCCGCCGATCCCGGTCCAGTCGACGAGCGGCACGGCGCCGATGGTCGCCGAGCTCCACAGCGGGAGCTCGGTGTCGCCGTGCTCGCCCGCGATGTACGCGTGCACGTTCTGGACGGCGACGCCCGTGTGCTGGGCGATGAGGTAGCGCAGCCGGGAGGAGTCGAGCACGGTGCCGGAGCCGAAGAGCTGGTTCGATGGCAGGCCGGAGACCTTCAGCGCGGCGTACGTCACGATGTCGACCGGGTTGGTGACCATGACGTAGATGGCGTTGGGCGCCACGTCCACGAGCCCCGGCAGGATCTTGCGCACCAGGGAGATGGTCGCGCCGGCCAGGTCGATGCGGGACTGCCCGGGCTCCTGCTTGGCGCCTGCTGTCACCATCACGATGTCGGCGTCCGCGCAGACCGAGATGTCGTCCGAGCCGACCACCTCGGCCATGGGCATGAACTGGATGCCGTGGCCCAAGTCGAGCGCCTCGGCCTCGACCTTCGCCTTGTTGATGTCGTACAGCACGACGTTCCGGGCCGCGCCCCGCATCAGCGCCGCGTACGCCATCGTCGCTCCGACGGACCCCGCCCCGACCACGGCGAGCTTGCTCGTGCGGCGCTGCGGTCCGGCGGAGGTGTCGGGAAATCCGAGGTCGTCGCTCTCGTGTTCCGCGCTCACGGGTCCTCCTCCACAGTGGGGCCGTGTCACCCCGTGCGGCGCATCCGCGCCTCTCACAGGCTAGTTCGTGCTGGAGGAATCGGTGACAGGAGAGGCCGCGTCGAGACGGCGCAGGGCCGCGAGCGCGACTTCCCGGTCGGTGGTCCGCCAGAAGCCTGGCAGGGAGCGGGCCAGGAACTCTCCGTAGCGTGCTGTGGCGAGCCGCGGGTCGAGCATCGCCACCACGCCGCGATCCGACGTCGAGCGGATGAGGCGCCCTGCGCCCTGGGCCAGCAGCAGCGCCGCGTGGGTGGCCGAGACCGACATGAAGCCGTTGCCGCCGGCGGCAGCGACGGCGTCGGACCGGGCCGATCGCACGGGGTCGTCCGGTCGGGGGAACGGGATGCGGTCGATGAGCACGAGCTGGCATGCCGGCCCGGGCACGTCGACGCCCTGCCACAGCGACAGCGTGCCGAACAGGCAGGCGCGCTCGTCGGCGGCGAACTCGCGCACCAGTGTGGGGAGCTGGTCGTCGCCCTGAGCGAGCACCGGCACACCGAGTCGTTCGCGCATCGCCTGGGCGACGGCGTCGGCGGCGCGGCGGGAGGAGAACAGGCCCAGGGTGCGCCCGCCGGCGGCCGTGATGAGATCGGCGATCTCGTCGAGCTGGGCGTCCGTGGCGGGCTCGCGGCCGGGGGGCGGCAGGCGCCTGGCGATGTAGAGGATGCCCTGGCGTCCGTAGTCGAAAGGGCTGCCGACGTCGAGGCCGTGCCAGGCCGGAGCCGCGGGATCTTTCGGCTTCGCCCCGCCGGCCTGCGGGGACGCGGCCGTGGTGGTCAGCCGCTCGGGGCCGGCCGGCTCCGCGCCCGTCTGCGTCTCCAGGCCCACCGAGCGCGCCACCGAGGAGAACGAGCCGCCCAGTGCGAGCGTCGCGGAGGTCAGGACGGCCGAGCGGCCGGAGAACAAGTTCGTGCGAATGAGCCCGTTCACGGCCAGCGGGGCCGCATGCAGTCGCGTCATCGTGCCGCCGCGCGCGGTGCCGTCCCCGCGAGAGCACCAGAGCACCGTGTGGCGGTTCTCCTCGGCGTCGCCCGCCATCCGCTCGGCCGTCTCGAACAGCGTGAGCATGGCGGACACCGCCATCTTCAGGCCGCCGTCGGGCGACCCGCCGGAGGAGCGGCCCACCGCCTGCGCGGGTGTCCCCTCGGGCTTGAGGTGCGACAGCAGCGTGCGGGCCGCGTCCCGCACGGCGCCCACGGCGTCCCGGGCGGCTGGGGGCAGCCCGTCGGGGAACCGGCCCTCGGGCAGTTCCATGAGCACCGCGCCGAGAGCCACGCTGGCCGAGTCGAGGTCCGCGGTGGACAGGCCGCCGTGCCGGCGGGCGAGCCGTGCGGCGTGCTCGATGATCCCCACCGACAGCTCCCCGGTGGCCTGTGCGGTGACTCGGTCGGTCAGCTCGTGGGCCTCATCGACGATCAGCACCTCATGCTCGGGAAGCACGTTCGGGGAGCCGGAGGCCGCGATCCCGAGCATCGCGTGGTTGGTCACCACCACGTCCGCCTCACGGGCCAGGCCCCGGGCCCGCTCGGGGAAGCACTCGGAGAGCATGGGGCACTTGCCGCCCAGGCACTCGAGCGACGTCACGGACACCTGGCGCCACGCGCGCTCACTCACGCCGGGGACCAGGTCGTCACGGTCGCCGGTGTCCGTCTCGTCGGCCCATTCGCGCAACCGCACCACTTGCGCGCCCAGGTCCTCGCCCGCGGGGCGGGCGCCGCGCGCACGGGCCTCCCCCTGGTCGGGGGCCGGGTGGTCCGCCGCGCCGGCGTGGTCCCCCAGGTCGAACAGCGTGCCCGGCTCGTCGGCCGGGTAGCCGCCGGCCACCTTGTGGACGCAGACGTAGTTGTGCCAGCCCTTGAGCAGCGCGATACGGGGCTTGCGCGGCAGCCGCGGGGCCAGCGCGTCCGCCACCAGGGGCAGGTCGCGCGTGATCACCTGCCGTTGCAGCGCCAGGGTGGCGGTGGACACAATGACGCGCTCGTCCTCCAGCACCGCGTGGCGAACGGCTGGCACCAGGTACCCGAGCGACTTCCCGGTGCCGGTCCCGGCCTGCACCAGCAGGTGCTCGCCGGCCTCGATCGTCGTCGCGACGGCGCGCGCCATCTGCTGCTGGCCCTCGCGCGGGGAGCCGCCGAGGGCCCCGACCGCGAGGTCCAGGAGCTCGTCCACGGACGCGGCGGCAGGCACAGGCACCGCCACAGCCTAGTCGCCGCGCCTGACGGGTCAGTCCGCGCGCACCGCCGCGGCGACGAGCTCGGCGGCAAGCGACTCGTCCACGCGACCGCGCAGCGCCGTGCCCGCCGAGGTGTGCTCCTCGGAGTCGATCTCGCCGTGCAGGTGCACCCGGTTGACCAGGTCGCCGCGGTCGTACGGGATCACGACGTCCACCGTCACCCCCGGACGGGGCAGCTGGTCGGCGATGAGCTCCTGCAGCTCCTCGATGCCCTCGCCCGTGTGCGCCGAGACGACGATGGCGCCCTGCTCCCGCGAGCGCAGGCGCGCCACGACCTCCGGCTCGGCCAGGTCGGCCTTGTTCAGCACGATGACCTCGGGCACATCCATGGCCCCGGGGATGTCCGCGAAGACGTGCCGGACCGCGGCGATCTGGCCCTCGGGGTCGGGGTGCGACGCGTCGACCACGTGCAGCACCAGGTCGGCGTCCGCGACCTCCTCGAGGCTGGAGCGGAACGCCTCGACGAGCTGGTGCGGCAGCGAGCGCACGAAGCCCACCGTGTCGGTGAGGGTGTACACGCGCCCGTCCGCGGCCTCGGCCCGCCGGACGGTGGGGTCGAGGGTGGCGAACAGCGCGTTCTCCACCAGCACCCCGGCGCCGGTCAGGCGGTTGAGCAGCGAGGACTTGCCGGCGTTGGTGTACCCGGCGATCGCCACCGAGGGGATCGCGTTCCTCTTGCGGTTCGCGCGCTTGGTGGCGCGCGCGGGCTCCATGGCCGCGATCTCGCGGCGCAGCTTGGCCATGCGGTCGCGGATGCGCCGGCGGTCGAGCTCGATCTTCGTCTCACCGGGGCCACGCGAGCCCATCCCGGCGCCCGCGCCGCCCACCTGGCCACCAGCCTGGCGGGACATCGACTCACCCCACCCTCGCAGTCGCGGCAGCAGGTACTCGAGCTGCGCGAGCTCGACCTGCGCCTTGCCCTCACGGGACTTGGCGTGCTGGGCGAAGATGTCGAGGATCAGGGCGGTCCTGTCGATCACCTTGACGCGGACCACGTCCTCCAGGGCCCTGCGCTGCGAGGGGGCGAGCTCGGCGTCGACGATCACGGTGTCGGCGCCGCTGGCCGCGACGATGGTGGCGAGCTCGGCCGCCTTGCCCGATCCCAGGAACGTGCCGGGATCCGGGGTGCGACGCCGCTGCAGGAGCCCGTCGAGCACCTCGGAGCCGGCGGTCTCCGCGAGCGCCGCGAGCTCGCGCAAGGAGATCTCCGCCTCCTCGACAGTCGTGGCGCCCTCGTCGGAGGAGGCCGCGCCCCAGATGCCCACAAGCACCACACGCTCCAGGCGCAGCTGCCGGTACTCGACCTCGGTGACGTCCTCCAGCTCGGTGGACAGCCCCGCGACACGGCGCAGGGAGGTGCGCTCCTCGAGCTCGAGCTGGTCGCCGTCGTACGCCGAGTGGACGGTGCCGCCGTCATGGCGGGCGGTGCCCGCGCGTGCGAGGACACGGGCCACGACGTCGTCCGCCACCTCTTGAGCGCTGCGTGGCAAGACGACCTCGGCGTTCTCGTCCTGGCGCGTCAGGGGGTGCTGCGGGTCGTTCACACGTGGCCTCTCGTCCGTGCCCGCGCCGGCGCGGGAAGCCGCTGGACCGACGCTCCGCCGGCTGATCCGGCGACATGTCCAGGGTGACACGGCACAGGGAGCGATGGCGACGCTATTCGCTGCGGGCTAAGGGCCCTGGCGGATGATCCGCGCGCATCGCCGCCGGGCACGCCCCGATAGGGTCGGGTGGTGACAGGGAACGACCACTACTTCACCGCCCACCCGGCTTCATCTGAGGAACGCCGCACTCTCACCGTGCGCCTGGCCGGCCGCGACGTCGAGGTGGAGACCGCCGGCGGCGTCTTCTCCCCCGACCATGTGGACCTGGGCACCCAAGTTCTGCTGCGCAGCGTCCCCGCGGTCCCCGCCACGGGCGACCTGCTTGACCTGGGCTCGGGGTGGGGCCCGGTGGCGCTGGCGATGGCCTTGGAGTCGCCCGATGCGCGGGTGTGGGCGGTGGACGTGAATGAGCGCGCGCTGGACCTGGTGCGGCGCAACGCGGAGCGGCTCGGGCTGGCGAACGTGCGCGCCGTCCTCCCCGACGAGGCGCCCGACGATGTGGCCTTCGCGGCGATCTGGTCGAACCCGCCGATCCGGGTCGGCAAGGACGCGCTGCACGCGCTGCTGCTGCGCTGGTTGCCTCGCCTCGCGCCCGGCGCCCAAGCGCATCTGGTGGTCGGCAAGAACCTCGGGGCGGACTCGCTGCAGCGATGGCTCGCAGAGCAGCTCGGGGACGCGGCGACCGTTGATCGGGTCGCCAGCGCCAAGGGCTTCCGGGTGCTGCGCGTCACCTCAGGCTGAGCTCGGGCGCTCCAGGCTGCCGATCACGCGGGCGAGCGCGGCCCGCGCCTGAGCGAGCGTCGGAGCCCCGGACGCGCGCACCCGCTCGAACCCGTCGGCGTCCAGCACGAGGACCGTCGGGGTGGAGCGGATGTCGAGCCGCTCGCCCAGGTCCAGGCGCCCGCCGACGTCCAGCTCGACGTGGGCGACGCCCTCATGCTCCTCAGCGACGAGTCCGAGCACGCGGCGGGCCGCCCGGCACGGGACGCAGAACGCGCTGGAGAACTGCACGAACGTCGCCCGCCGGCCAAGCGGCTGCCCGAGGTCCGCGCTCGTCAGCGCCGGCGTCCGCCCCGCGCCGTCATCCACCCAGCGCCGCCAGGTCGACCTCGGCGTGCGCGACGAGCACCGCGGGCCCCGCGAGCTCCACGTGTCCGCCGTCCAGCAGCCGGACCCGCACGGTCCCGCCCGGCACGTCGACCAGCCACACGTCTGGCGCCCCGGAGCCGGCCCACGTGCGCACCGCGAGCGCCGCCGCGCAGGCGCCGGTGCCGCACGATCGGGTCTCCCCCACGCCGCGCTCGTGGACGCGCATCCGCACGCGCCCGACAACCGTGCCGTCGGGGGCAGTGCTCTCGCCAAGGGGGACGACGAGCTCCACGTTGGTGCCATGCGGGGGCTGCGGCGCCACCGCTGGCGCACGCGTCAGGTCCACCGTGTCCAGTTCGCCCTCCCCCGCGAGCGCGAGCACCGTGTGCGGGTTGCCGACGTCCACGCTCAACGCGGGACGGGCGACTTCGAGGCCGGAGACGACGACTTCGGCGTCGAAGCCCGCGGCCTGCGCCGCGGCGCCCCCGGGGAGCGTCCACGGGCCCATGTCGACCGCGTACCAGACGCCGCCCGGAGCGCCGGGGGCGGCCTCGCGGCGCACGTGGCGCACTCCCGCGCGTGTCCCGATCACCAACTCGCCCTCGGCGGGGTCCCACAGGCCCAGGCTCGCCAGGTAGGCGGCGAAGACGCGCACCCCGTTGCCGCACATCTCCGCGATCGAACCGTCGGCATTGCGGTAGTCCATGAACCACAGCGCGCGCGGGTCCTGCGCGAGGCTGGCCGCGCCGTCGGGCAGGGCCGCGCTCGCGACGAGGCGGATCACCCCGTCTCCGCCGATCCCTGCCCTGCGGTCCGCGAGCGCCCGCACGAGGGAGTCGGTGAGCTCCACCGCGCCGTCGCGGTCGTCGAGCAGCACGAAGTCGTTCTGCGTGCCGTGCCCCTTGGTGACCGTGAGCGTCGCTGGGGTGGCGCCGGTGGGGGCGAGGTCGGTGGCCGGGCTGGTCATGAGCCCAGACTACGACGCGGCGCCGGGTCCGCCGTGGGGGGCGCCAGCCGGCCCTCGTCCGCGGCGGCGACCAGCTCCAGGGCGTGCTCGACCAGGTCCGGGTCCTGCGCGTCGAGCCAGTGCACCCGGGGATCGCGGCCGAACCAGCCCATCTGCTTGCGCGCCAGGCGCCGGGTGCCCGCCGCGATGGCCGCGCGGGCCGCCGCCTCGTCGAGCTCGCCGGCCAGCAGGGAGAGGGTCTCCGCGTAGCCGACGGCGCGGGCGGCGGTCCGGCCGAAGCCGTGCGCTGCGAGCGCCTCGACCTCGGACACGAGTCCTGCCTCCCACATGTGGTCCACACGGCTCTCGATTCGGGCGTCCAGCACCGCGCGATCGCAGTCCAGCCCGATCTGCACGGCCGGCACCTCGTAGACGTGCTGGGGCAGGCTCGACGAGTACGGGCGGCCCGTGAGCTCGATGACCTCGAGGGCGCGGACCACCCGGCGGGCGTTGCGCGGCCCGATGCCCTCGGCCGCGCGCGGGTCCAGCCGTGCGAGCTCGGCGTGCAGCGCACGTGACCCCTCGGCCTCGACCCGCTCCTCGAGCCGGGCGCGCACGGCGGGGTCGGTGCCCGGGAAGTCCATGTGGTCGAACAGCGCCCGCACATACAACCCGGAGCCCCCCACAGCCACCGCGCGTCGGCCGCGGGCGGAGATGTCGCGCAGGTCCGCCCGGGCGTCGCGCTGGTAGTCCGCGACCGAGGCGTCCTCGAGCGGGTCGAGCACGTCGATCTGGTGGTGCGGGATGCCCCGCCGCTCGGCCGGGGCGAGCTTGGCGGTGCCAATGTCCATCCCGCGGTAGAGCTGCATCGAGTCGGTGTTGACGATCTCGCCGTCGAGCCGCTCCGCGAGCGCCAGCCCGAGGTCGGACTTGCCTGTCGCTGTGGGCCCGACGATCGCGACGACGATCCAGGCGCCGATCATCGGGCGCCCCGCCCGGTCACCCAGGTGGCGACGACGTACTGGGCGCCGAGCGGCGCGTCGGCGACGAGCACATCGGCGGCCACGCGGGCCCCGGAGGGGTCGCCGACAGCGCCGAGGAGGACCTGCGTCGGGCCCCAGAGGGTGACCGCCAGCCGCTGGGCGACGTCTGCGGGGATGTCCGCGAGCCGGGCGAGGGCGCGCGGCCCGGCGTCGGCGATCGCCTCCACCATCTCCGCGTCGACGGTCACCGCCTGCGGGTCCTCGGCCAACGGCGCGTCAGGCCCGTGGCGCGCGCTGAGGGACCCCGCGACAAGGAACCCGGTCCTCGCGCCGGGATCCGCGGGCCCGGCCAGCACGGCGCCCTGCGCACGCAACAGCTCCGGGTCGGATGAGGACACCGCCACCTCGACCGTCATCGTGCGCCCCCGCCACCCGGCCGCGGCGAGGAGCAGCAGCGCGACACTGGCGCCGGGGCTGGCCGCCACCGACTCCGGGCGGCCTGGCGCGGGACGCCAGCCGAGCGCGCTGTCGGGGATCCCCGCGGCGGCCAGGCTCGGGCGGGCGTCCTCGCCGAGCACGCGGTCGACAGGGCCCGGGGCGACCACCACCACCGTGTCGGGGCCCTCGTCGAGGACCCGTGCGACGGCGGTCAGCGCGGCCTCGCGCACCTTCCCCAGGACGTCGGCGCGGCCAGCGGCGCCAGGGACGAGCAGTGCGGTCTCAGGGACCAGTGCGGCGGCGACGAGCATGCTCCGACGGTAGCCGTTCCGGGCGCCCACCTCGGCGCCCGGAGCGGGTCGATCCGCCGCCGCTACGCAGTCGGCGCGACGCCCTGGCCGGCGAGGAGGGCGCGGGCCTCGGCCACCGCCTCGGGGTAGAGCGAGTCGAGGTGGGCGAAGAACTGCAGCGCGGTGCTGATCCCACAGGCCATGTGCAGCTCGAGCTGGCTGTCGCTGACGCCGTGCTCGTAGTCGACGGTGTGCTCGGAGTAGACCCCGATGCGCTCGCCCTCGGCGCGCACGTAGACCTTGGGCCACAGCTTGTCCAGGTTCCAGGCGTTGACCTCGGCGGTGAGCTTGTCGATCTCGCTCGGGCCGACCTCACGGGCCCAGCGGCCCCGCACCTGCAGGTACTCGGAGTCGCGGCCGAGCAGGAAGAAGTAGAAGGCGTGGTCGTCCCACCGGCCGCCGATGTCCCCGTCGTCGTCGACCCCGTAGGTGAAGCCCTTGGCCTCGAGCCGCTCGATGATGCGCTGGTGGCTCAACGGTTCGAGCCCAGATGCCGCTGCATCCACGTCCGGCCTGCTGAAGAAACCCATGACAAACGACCTCGTGTCTCGTAAATCGCGCGGGGGCGCGCTGCCGACCGAGGGTAGCCCGAACCGGCGCCGGTGGTCATGCCGTAGGTCCCGCGCGCCCCAGACGGGCCGGTTGGCGGAAGCCCTTCCCAGCACGGGTAGGGTTTCGCCATGGGTTTCTTCCGGGACCGTCGGCTCGGCCGGTGGCTCGGGCTACCGCCGGAGAGCGGCCGGCGCGGGCCCGATGGCGGCGCCGACGACATAGCCGAGCACGCCGCACTACACGACCAGGTCACCGACCTCCTCGCACGCGAACTGGGCGCGCAGGGGGTCGACACCCCCACCCCGGTGTCGACCGAGCGCATCGCCCAGTGGTTCGTCCGCAACGACTTCAGCTACTTCGTCGACAGCGACGGCGACCTCGGCGGGCTGTGGCGCGGACGGCTCTTCTACTTCTTCCTGTTCGGCGAGGAGTCGGAGATCCTGCAGGTGCGCGGCCAATGGAACCGCGAGGTCGCGATCGAGCGACTCGAGGAGGTGCTGGACGCCTGCAACGAGTGGAACGCCGATCGCATCTGGCCCAAGGCCTACGTGCGGGTGCGTGACAACGGCATGGTCCACGTCATCACCGAGGTCGCCACCGACCTCGAGCACGGCGTCACCGACGAGCAGCTCAACCAGCTGCTGTTCTGCGGCCTGAGCACCGGCAGCATGTTCTTCGACGCGATCGACGAGCTGTACCCCGACCCGGCGGGGGTGGCCCCGTGAGCGCCCGCCCGCTGAGCGCCTGGATCTCGCGGGTGCTGGGCGCGCGCTCCCCCGCCAAGCACCACAGCCCGCGCTCCGACGTTGAGGTCCCGACCCCGCTCACCCGCGGCCGCGTGGCCGACTACCTGCGCGGGCGCGGCTACCAGTTCCTGGTGGACGACGACGGCGACCTCACCGGCACCTGGGACGGCAACAGGTTCTGGTTCCTGCTGCTCGGCGAGCATGAGGAGATCCTCCAGGTGCGGGGCCGCTGGCAGCGACAGCTCCCCCTCGAGCGCCGCAAGGCCGTCGCGTTGGCGATCAACGACTGGAACCGTGAGCGGATCTGGCCGAAGGTCTACGCCCGGGAGGAGGACGGGCTGCTCGCGCTGTACAGCGAGGTCTCCGCGGACTTGGAGCAGGGCGCCACCGACCTGCAGGTCGCCCAGCTCGTGGCGTGCGGGCTCGGCACCGGGGTGCAGATGTTCTCGGCGTTGGACGCCCTGATCCCCCTGGACGACGCGCAACCCCCGGGAACGCCGAACGACTGACCGGTGACCTCCGCCGAGCGGCGGAGAGCCGGGCTGCCAGGAGCCGTCAGGCCCTGGTTGGCACGCCCAACGTCGGCAGGCCCAGCGTCACGGGGCCGGTGGGGCCGGATCCGCCCGTGCCACACCCGCTCGCCCCGGCGCCGTCGTGGCCGGACTCCTGCCCGGCCTCGCGCGCGGCCCACGCGTCCCCGGCGCGGGTGCGGCGCACCGCGAAGCGGGGCTCGGGGTCCAGTGCGGAGTCCGCGACCAGGTGGTACGGCGCCGCCCGCGTCACGGT
>JAEWEI010000214.1 GCA_023389545.1 Actinomycetes bacterium
CGAGGTGGAGGGCGATGACGAACGTCGTCGGCTATGCACGGGTCTCCCGGCACGACCAGGACCCCGCCGCGCAGGAGGCCGAGCTCCGAGCAGCTGGCGCGGTGCGGGTGTTCGTCGACCAGGGCGAGTCCAGCCGCGTCAAGGACCGCCCGGCGTGGCTCGCATGCTTGGACTACCTGCGCACGGGGGACACCCTCGTGGTGCGCCGGCTCGACCGCATCGCCGGCAGCGAGAAGATGGCCATCGAGACCATCAACGAGCTGCACGAGCGCGGGGTGAACATCAAGTCCCTGACCGAGCCGGACATCGACACCACGACCCCGGTGGGCCGGGCGTTGTTCGGCATCGTCGCGGTCTTCGCCCAACTACGTGTCGACACGATCCGGGACAACACCAGGCGCGGTCTGGCCCACGCCCGGGCACAAGGACGGGTAGGAGGCCGGCCTTCGGTGATGACCCCCGAGCGCGTCGCGGCCGCGACGCGAATGCACCAGCAGGGCGAGAGCATCGCGCACATCGCACGGGTGCTCGGCGTGGGCGCGTCGTCTGTCTCGCGCGCGTTGGCGCGTGTGGACGCAGCGGAGGCTGGCGCCTCCCACCGTGCAGCTGTCTGATGACCTGGCAGGCCTACGCACGCGTGATCGTGGTCTACCTGGCCGTCGCACTGAGCGTCGTTTTCGCGATCCGCGTGTGGGGCGATGGGTTGCTGGTAACCCTGTTGCTGCTCAATGGAGGACTGTCGGCGTTGGCTGCGCTGCCGTGGTGGCCCAGAGCGGTAAAGCGACTTCTGCGGTTGCTGTGCGGGGCGCTGTCGCGTTCACCGGCGCAGTGCTATCCCTGTTGGCGTCCTTCCTGCTAGTGGAGACGACACAGCCCGATTCCGGCAGTGGTCGGGTGCTCGCGGCGCTGTTCGTCGCGGTATTGGTTGGCGCGCTGGGAGCATGGGCCGCCGACGTGCTGTTGCTGGACGAGGCCGACCGTGAGGCCGAGGGGCGCCACCGTGAGCTGCTGCGTGCGATCGAGCGTCTTCAGCCGCAGCCTCCGCGTCTGAAGGAGGTCGGGTTGGCCGCGCTGCTAATGAGTGTCCGCGCTGTTGAACGACGCTCACGACGTCGTACAGGGTATGGATCGCGGTAACGGCTAGGGCCGCCGCCACTGATGCAACCAGACCGTGCACGGGCCGCACTCGCCGAACGTGCGGGCAAGTGCGAGCGGTGAGGGTGCGGCCTGTGTGCGGGCGGTCAGCGTGGGGCGCCCGGAGGTGACCGGGCAGCCTGCTGCAGTGGCTTGTCAGCTGCCCCGTAGCGCCCGAATGAGGCGGATCACGTCTGCACGGGTCACTTTCGGCTGGCGCACGAACCAGCGGAGCAGGAGCGTCCCACTCGCGACTAGGGCGACGACGACTAACAGTGCCACGTGCGGAGAGAGGGGCAGGGCCGTACCCACGGCCCGCAAGAGGTTGATCTGCATGGAGCCGCCGGTGCGGAGGTTCGGGGCCCCACGAGATACCGTCCGTGCATGATCGGTGCGGGCCTGGGACGAATGTCAGACGACCCGATGACCCGCAGGATGAAGGCCCTGGCGTGCACGGCGCCGCTGCACGACCTGGACACCCGCAAGGGGCTGCTCGAGTGGGTCGACGCGGACCGCTACCAGATGGCCGAGATCGCGCTGCACCTGATCGACCAGGTGACGATCGCGATGGACTTCGACCGGGGCGCGGACCACGAGCTGGTGGTGGCCCGGACCCGTCCGTTCGTGGCCGCGCAGGCGCCCGAGCGGGACAGCGCGGAGCATGACCGGGTGGCCCGCTGGGTGCTGGACAACCTGATCAACGTGGGCTCGCAGGATCGCGGCTTCGAGGTGGTCTACGGGTCGCTGGGCGCCGGGGGCGCGTATGAGCGGCGGACGTGGACGTTCAAGCTGCTGGTCGAGCTCGCGTCGAGCGACGGTGACGTGTACCTGCGCTCGACGGATGAGGCGATCAACGTGCTGGTCGGCGCGCTGGACACCGATGTGGAGTCGGCGCAGGAGGCTGCCGAGACCAAGTTGGAGGCCCTGATCGCGGGCGGGCGGCTCTCCGACGCGCAGGCCGTCGCGATCGAGGCCCGCCTGCGCACCATCCAGTACGCCGACCGGCTGCGCCGCCAGCTCGAGGCGACCCGTCGCGACGTGCGGTCGGTGGACTGGGCGCGCGAGGTGCCGGACCTGATCGACGAGGCGCTGACCCACGTGGCGACGCGGTTCCGGGCCGAGACGTCGATCCTCACGAACATCACCACAGCGCGCGACGAGGCCGACGACCCGGTGCACAAGCGCAAGGCCGCCGAGCTGGTCGACATCGTCAAGGAGTGCGTGCGCCGCCACTCCCAGCTCCAGGCACACCTGCAGCGCGCGGGCGCCACGTTCCGCGCCGAGCAGGACCGCCAGCAGTTCTCCGGGCCGCCGCGCCGCGAGACCGTCGACCTGTTCGGCCAGTTGCTGATGCCGACCCTGGCGCTGCCGGTGGCGGACGCGGCGAAGGTGACAGGCGCGTTCTTCCGGGCTGGCACGGGCGTCGCGGTGCATGGCGTGCCGCGCCTGATCGACGTCGTGTACCTGCTGTTGGCCCCTCCGATCGAGCGGGACGACCTGGGGGAGGCGCTGCCCGACCCCGATCTGGCCGCTGCCGCCGACCCGGACGTGTTCAGCGTGGAGCAGTGGGACGAGGCCGACCGGCTGCTCACCGTCGACGGCATGCCGCGCCGCCTGTCCGCGCTGCTGGCCGAGGCACGGGCCGCCGATCCGGCGTTGCCGCACCTCATCGCGCTGCGCGTGCTGCACGCGGTGGATCCCGGGGTCAGCGGCGCCGTGCGCCAGGGTGATGAGCGGGTGCTGGTCGCGGTGGACGACGGCACGGTGTTGGACGACCCGGAGTTCGGCGGGTCGGACCTGCTGGTGGGGCTCGCGGCACTGGCCCCGCCGAGCGCAGTGGGCGGCGAGGACGGCAGCAGCACGCACGAGCAGGACGACGAGATCGAGGAAGTCGCATGAGCACCATCACCGACGACGTCGCTGCCGCCGCGCGCCTGGTCGAATGGGGCCTGCGCCCCCGCCAGGTCCCCGCACGCGACCTGGAGTACGCCGACCTGGTGCGCCGGCACGGCGAGGACGACGCCTTCGCGGACCTGGTCAAGGCCGTCGCCGCCGGTTTCAACCTGCTGATCCTGGACGTGGACCCGCGCTCGGGCATCGTGCTGGCGCCCCGTGAGGACTCGGTGTTCGCGGTGCGGATCGAGGAGTACGCCAAGCGAACCGCGCTGTCGAGCCGCGGCACCGACAAGGTGGTGCACGGCATCGCGCACCTGGCCGTCGCCGCACTCGCGTACCCGCGCCCGGACGACCTGGCCAATGACAGCTACGTGGGCTACGTGACAGTGGACCAGGTGGACGGCGTGGTGCGTGACGCCTGCCGGGTGCTCGACGAGCGCGCCGCGCAGGCCGAGGAGAACAACGACCCCCTCGAGACGGCCCCCGAGCTCGAGCGCGCCTGGCGGGCCTACGCGCGCCGCCCCGCCGCGGCGGGCACCAAGGACGGCCGTGCGGCGTCCGACACCACGCGCGGCATGGTCGCCAAGGCCGTGCGGTTCCTCGCCGACCAGGGCTTCCTGGTGGTCCGCAACGACGAGAACGGCGGCGCGTACCGCACCACGCCCCGTTTCCAGGTGCAGGTCCGCGAGCTCGCCGCGAACGCCGCGTTCCGCGAGCTGACCAGCCTGGGCGTCGTCACCGTCACCGACGCCGCCGGCTCGCTGCACGCCGTCCACTCCGACACCCTCTGAGGTCAGCACCCCATGTACGAGCTCTCCCGGGTGCGCCTGCACTCCGTCGGACCCAAGGCCGCGCGCTACCAGGACGTCACCCTCGACCTGCGGGGCGTCGGAGCGCCGGTGACCGGCCCCGCCCAGCCGTCCTTCTTCGACGACGGCCGCGCGCCGCTGCGCCCGTCGCCCGCCTCGGTGCTCTTCGCCGAGAACGGCAACGGCAAGTCGGTGCTGATCAAGCTGATCTTCTCGGTGATGCTGCCCGGCAAGCGGCAGGTCGTCGGCACCACCAACTCGCGCGCGTTGGAGAACTTCGTGCTCGCGGGCGACGTGTCGCATGTGGTCCTCGAGTGGCAGCACACCGTGACGGGCGAGGTCGTGGTCACGGGCAAGGTCGCCGCGTGGCGCGGGCACGCCGTCTCCTCCGACCCCACCCGCCTGGTCGAGACCTGGTACTCGTTCCGGCCCACCGACACCCTGACCCTCGACACGCTGCCGTTCACGCAGGACGGCCGCCTGGTCGAACTGGCGGGCTTCCGCGACCGGCTCAGTGACGCGCACAAGGATGACGCGCGCCTGCAACTGGTCTGGGAGCAGACCCACGGGGTGTGGACGGAGCACCTCGACAGCCTGGGCTTGGACTCCGAGCTGTTCGCCTACCAGCGCACCATGAACGCCGGCGAGGGCGAGGCCGCCGACGCGTTCACGTTCAAGAGCGACGAGGCGTTCGTCGACTGGCTGCTCACCTCGGTCACCGACGAGGAGGACCCGCGCGGCCTCGCGGACGTGCTCGAGGGGTACGCCGCGACCCTCTCGCAGCGGGATGCGCTCGCTGCGGAGCGGGACTTCATCTCCGGCGCCCTGGACCGCCTCACACCGCTGGCCGGCGCCGCCGAGGCCGCCCGGGACGCCGCGACCGCCGACCAGCAGGCGGCGCGCACCGCTGGACGGTTCGCCGCGAGCATCCGCGAGCGGCTCACGCAGGAGCGGTCCCGCGTGGGCGCCCTGCAGCAGGGCCTCGACGCGGCGCAGGAGCGCGAGGGCGCCGCGGAGTCCGACCACCGTCGGCTCCGGGAGATCGTCGCGGAACTGCGCCGCCGCGTCGCGGGCATGCGCCTGGCGGATGCCGAGCGCAGCGCGCAGGCCCTCGACTCCTCACTCGACGACGCCCGCTCGGTGGTCGAGGCGTGGCGCGTCACAGACGCGCTGCTGGCCCTCGGTGAGGCGCAGCAGAAGGCGGCCGCGCTGCGCGCCGTCGTCGGCGATCAGGAGAGCAAGGCCGCCCCGACACTCGCCGCCCGCGACCGCGCCGCCACCCGGCTGGTGCAGGGCCTGCTGGCCCGGGCCGCTGACGCCGACGCGCTGGTGGCCCAGGCCGATGCCCGCGCCCGTGACCTCAAGGCGCAGATCGACGCGGTCAGCGCCGAGGCCGACGGCCACGGCAAGGCCGCGGGCACGCACGGCGCCCGGGCCGTCGAGCTCGACGAGCGCATCCAGGCTGCCCAGGCCGCTGTCACCGCAGCCGTCGAGGAGGGCCTGGTCGCCGCGGACCAGGAGCCCGACGCCGCCGCCCGCCAGGCCGAGCAGGCCGAGCGCGCACTCAGCGACCGCATGCGCCAGGCCGCCGACACGCAGCGTGAGGCGGCCGCCGACCGCGTCGAGGCGGCCCGTGCCGCCCGCACCGCCGACCAGTCGCTCAGCGACGCCCGCCACGCCGCCACCGCCGCCGAGCAGGCGCACGCCGACGCGCAAGCCCGCACCCAGGCGCTCGCGGACGAGGAGCGGCTCGCCGCCCTGTTGGGCGCCGACGAGGTCCGGCTGCCCCACGATGCCCCGGCGTTGCAGGAGCGGCTCGTGGCCGCCGTCGCCGCCGCCGACCAGGAGCGCATGCAGCTCCGCATGGACGACGCGGCCGATCGCAAGGTCCTCGACGCGCTCGGCA
>JAEWEI010000393.1 GCA_023389545.1 Actinomycetes bacterium
CCGGAACATGGCGGTCTTCGAGTACGAGGGCCGCCTGCTGGTCGTCGACTGCGGCGTGCTGTTCCCCGAGGACCACCAGCCGGGCGTCGACCTGATCCTCCCGGACTTCGACTACATCCGGGACCGGCTGGACGACATCGAGGCCATCGTCCTCACGCACGGCCACGAGGACCACATCGGGGCGGTGCCGTACCTGCTGCGCCTGCGCCCCGACATCCCGCTGGTCGGCTCGCAGCTGACCCTGGCCTTCGTCGAGGCGAAGCTCAAGGAGCACCGGATCGCGCCCCTGACGCTCGCCGTCAAGGAGGGCCAGGTCGAGCGGCTCGGCCCGTTCGAGTGCGAGTTCGTCGCGGTCAACCACTCGATCCCCGACGCGCTGGCGGTGGCGATCCGCACCGGCGCCGGCACGGTGCTGCACACCGGCGACTTCAAGATGGACCAGCTCCCGCTCGACGGGCGCATCACCGACCTGCGGGCGTTCGCGCGGCTCGGCGAGCGGGGAGTCGACCTCTTCATGGTCGACTCCACGAACGCCGAGGTGCAGGGCTTCGTGACGCCTGAGCGGGAGATCGGCCCGGTGCTCGACGCGGTGTTCGCCTCGTCCACGCAGCGCATCGTGGTCGCCTCGTTCGCCTCGCACGTGCACCGCGTGCAGCAGGTCCTGGACGCGGCCGTCGCACACGGCCGCAAGGTCGCGCTGGTCGGACGCTCGATGGTGCGCAACATGACCATCGCGGCCGAGCTCGGCTACCTGCACGTGCCCGACGGCGTGCTCGTCGACCAGAAGAAGCTCGACACCGTGCCCGACGAGGAGCTGGTGCTCATGTGCACCGGCTCCCAGGGCGAGCCGATGGCCGCCCTGTCCCGGATCGCCAACAACGACCACAAGGTGAGCGTGGGCCCGGGGGACACGGTGATCCTCGCCTCGTCGCTCATCCCGGGGAACGAGAACGCGGTGTTCCGCGTGATCAACGGCCTGACCCGGCTGGGGGCCCGCGTGGTCCACTCGGGCAACGCCAAGGTGCACGTGTCCGGCCATGCCAGCGCCGGCGAGCTGCTGTACTGCTACAACATCCTGCGGCCGAAGAACGTGATGCCCGTGCACGGCGAGGCGCGCCACCTGGTCGCCAATGCCGCGCTGGCCGTGCGGTCGGGGGTCCCCGCGGACCGGGTCGTGCTCGCCGAGGACGGCGTGGTGGTCGACCTCGTCGACGGGCGCGCGAGCGTCGTGGGGGCGGTGCCCTGCGGCTACGTGTACGTCGACGGGTCGAGCGTGGGTGAGATCACCGACGCCGAGCTCAAGGACCGCCGGATCCTCGGAGACGAGGGCTTCATCTCCATCTTCGTGGTCGTGAGCTCCGCCGACGGCAAGGTGCTCGTGGGCCCGCAGATCCACGCGCGCGGCTTCGCGGAGGACGACGCCGTGTTCGACGACATCCTCCCGGACATCGTGTCCGCGCTCGAGGAGGCCGCGCAGCGGGGCGGATCGGACACGCACCAGATGCAGCAGGTGGTGCGCCGCACCGTCGGGCGCTGGGTCTCGAACCGCCTGCGCCGGCGGCCCATGATCATCCCCGTCGTCGTGGAGGCCTGACCCCGGATCAGGCCCGTCCCACCCCGACGGGCGCCGCCGACACGCAGCCTGCTGCGGCGCGGCGCCCTCTGGCGCGACTAACGTGAGGACCATGGCGACCCGTACGTCCTCACCCACACCGCGAGGCCGCGGGTCCGCCTCGTCCACCGCGCAGCGCTCCGGTGGCCGCCCAGCGGCGGCCCGAGGCGGTTCCACCCGCCCTGCCGGCCGCGCCGCGACCCCGCCTCCCGCGCGGCCGGCCCTGCCGTTGCGCATGATCAAGGGCGCCTGGATGGGCGCGGCCCACCTCATCGGCGGCGGCGCCCGGCGCATGGGGCGTGGGGCGCGCGACCTCGATCCGGCACACCGTCGCGACGGCCTGGCGTTCACGCTGCTGGGCCTGTCGATCATCATCGCCGCGCGCGAGTGGTGGGACCTGTCCGGAACCGCTGGCAACGTGGTCCACAACGTCGTCGCGGGCACGTTCGGCCGGGTCGGCGTCGCCGTCCCGGTGGTGTTGCTGGCCATCGCGGTCCGCCTCATGCGCCACCCCGACCGGGGCCAGGCGAACTCGCGCATCGGCATCGGCCTGGCCGCGATCACGCTCGCAGTCTGCGGGCTCGTGCACCTCTCAGCGGGCCTTCCCGCGCCGAGCGGCGGATACGCGGCGCTCCGCGAGGCCGGCGGGATCATCGGCTACCTCGTGGGCACGCCGCTGGTGAGCCTGCTGACGGCGTACGTCACGGTGCCGCTGCTCGCGCTGCTGGCCTTCTTCGGCGTGCTCGTCGTCACGGCGACCCCGGTGCACATGATCGTGCCGCGGCTCCGCGCGCTCTACGAGCGCCTCACGGGCGGCCGCCACGAGGAGGGCGACTCGGAGGACGACGACGCTCCGCTCGTCATCAACGCTGGTCACACGGCGTTGCCCGATCCCGAGCCCGAGCCGGCCAAGACGCGCAGGCTGCTGGGACGCGGCCGCAAGGAGCGTGCGGCGGCCGCCGCGCAGGCAGAGCGGGAGCGCCTCGACGGCTACGTGGGCGACGAGGCTTTCGAGCGGGCGGCGATCGTGGCCGCCCGGGGCGAGGATGGCCCCGAGGCAGACGACGACGGGTCGTCGGAGGCCGACGACGTGCCGACGACGGTCCTCGAGAAGGCGCCGGAGCAGGCGCCGGCTCCACGCGCCAAGCCGCTCGCCGCGCCGCCCACCGCCGGCGTCCCGCGCGGGGAGCAGCCGATGCTCGAGGGCGACGTGCTGTACCTGCTGCCCGCCGAGGACGTCCTGGCGAAGGGCCCGCCGCACAAGGTCCGCTCCGCTGCGAACGACCGCGTCGTGGAGGCGCTGACGACAGTCCTCGACCAGTTCGAGATCGACGCGCAGGTCACCGGGTTCACCCGTGGGCCCACCGTCACCCGGTACGAGGTCGAGCTCGGCCCCGCCGTCAAGGTCGAGCGGGTCACCGCGCTGTCCAAGAACATCGCGTACGCCGTGGCGAGCGCCGACGTCCGCATCCTGTCCCCGATCCCCGGGAAGTCCGCGATCGGCATCGAGATCCCCAACACGGACCGCGAGACGGTGTCGCTGGGCGACGTGCTGCGCTCGAGCGCGGCCCGGCGCTCCGAGCACCCGATGGTCATCGGCGTCGGCAAGGACGTCGAGGGCGGGTACGTCACGGCCAACCTCGCGAAGATGCCGCACCTGCTCGTGGCCGGAGCCACCGGCGCGGGCA
>JAEWEI010000417.1 GCA_023389545.1 Actinomycetes bacterium
GCACCGTGACGACGCCGCCCGTGCGGACGCTGACCTCGATGTTCTCCACCACCGGCGGCTGCGCGACTGCGGACGCCGGCACCGGGTGGACGGAGATCTCCCCCACCGCCGAGGCCGGCCCGTTGGACACCGTGTACGCGAGTGACACCGGCGCGGTGAGCGTGCGGGTCGCGGAGATCTGCACCAGCTCGTGGTTGAGGATCGCCACCCGGAGCCCCGAGTCGGCGGGGACGTCGACGGACTGCAGAACCAGGACCCCGCCGGCGGGGTCGGAGTCGTTCGCCAGCGGCGCCACCGTCACCTCGCGTCCCGGGGCGAGGTAGACCCGGTCGCGGACGGCGATGGGCGGCTCGACCTGCGACGGCCACTCGAGCACGTCGATCCGCGCCAGGCCTGTGGCCTGCTGAGGCGCGGCCGCCACCACGAAGCTGACGTAGTACGTGCCGGGCCGGGGAGCGCTGAAGGTGAACGTGCCGGCGGCCAGGTCGGTGGTGATCTTCGCGCCGGCGAGCTCGTCCACGCCGGCCAGGCGCACCGGCTCCTTGCCGCTGGTGCGCACCGCGTCGAGCGGCTGGAGCCGCACGGGCTGGTCGACGTACGTGACGGCGTGCACGGGGTCGATCTGCGGCGCCAGCGAGCCGGCGGCCCGCACGTCCACGATCAGCGTGCCCTCGGCGGTCTCCTGCCCGTCGGAGACGAGGAGCCGGACCTGGGCGCGGCCCAGCGCCCCGCCGTCGGCCTGGTAGGTGACGGTGCCGTCCTGCCGGAAGCGGACGGTCCCGGAGTCGGCAGTGGCGTCCACGAGGGTGAGGTCGTCGCCATCCGGGTCGGTGAAGTCCGCCAGCGCGCTGTACTGCGCTTGCGCGTCCTGCTCGACGCTCAACGACCCCACGCGGATCTGCGACGGGGCCCCGTTGACGTCGGCGTCCCGCACCGTCAGCTGCACGGTGGCGGTGGAGGGCGCGCCGGTCCCCCGGCCGTCCGAGATCGTGTACGTGAACGTCACGGAGCCGGTGGCCTCCGGGTTGACGCGCACCTGCAGCGCCCGGCCGCCGTAGATCGCCTGCAGCGCGCCGAAGTCCTCCGGCAGCGGGTCGAACTCGCTCACCGCGAGGATCCCGCAGTCGGAGGACGAGTCGTTGTCGATGACGGGCAGGATCATGGTGCGGCCCGCCCGGACCCCGAACTCGTCGTCGGAGGCCTCGGGCGCCGTCGCCTCGGCGCCGCACTCGGCGAGCAGGTCCTGGGTCGTCGCCGCCCCCTCGACGTCCTCCTCGCTCTGCTCCGGCTCGTCCTCGGGGACGATGTCCTGCCAGTTCGGCTCGCGGAGCTCGGTGTCCTCCTGGGGCATCCACAGCCGACCGCGCAGGGTGTCGTTGAGCACCACGATGCCCCGGTTGACCCGGAACGCCAGCTCGTCGCTCGTGGTCATCCCCTCGAGGTCCAGCACCTCGGGCTTGCCGTCGCCGCAGCGGCGCAGGTAGGAGCCGGAGCCGCTCGCCCAGGCGCCGTGCGCGCAATCGTCCAGGCGCACCGGAGCGGCGGGCACGCCCTGCCCGGACGTCGCGTGGCGCACGGGCTCGCCGCCGGCCAGCGGCGCCTCGATCAGGGCGTCACGCGCGGCGACGAGCACCGCGTCATCCGTGGGCCCGGGCTGCTGGAGCACCAGGTCGCGTCCGCCGTCGACGTCGACCACCGCCTGGCGTGAGCGCACCGTGCTGCCGCTGAGCCCCACCGGCTCGTCGCCCACTGCGGTGAGCTGCTCCACCTGTGCGCCGAGGGTGCCCGCGGGCTCGGCCTGCGCCTGGCCGTCGCGCAGCACCACCCGCGTAACGTCACCCGTCTCCGCCGCCACCCCGTAGGCGACCCCCGCGTCCGTGACCACGACGCGCCCCCCCTCGCCCAGCGCCATGTCCGGCGTGTCCGAGGTCGGGGCCAGCGACCCGATCTGCGCGACGGGACGCACCCAGGCGTCGCCGTTGGGCGCGACGACGGCCACGGCTCCGCCGCCCATGGACACCTCGGCGCCCGACGGGACCGCCGCTTGCGAGGTGAGCGTCACCGACGCCGGGTCCACGACGGACACCGTGAGCGGCTCGACCAGCAGCACGTCGCCGCCGTCCTGCAGCACGTCGAACCTGCTCCCCGCGGTGACGAGGCCCGCGTTGAGCTCCTCGACCTGCGCGTTGAACCGCCCGAGCCGCAGCGACTCGGTGGCCGTCAGCCACACCCCGGAGTCGTTGAGGTCGACGCGCGCGAGCGGGAAGCCCGGGTTCACCAGGGCCAGCACGGCCAGCACCGCGGGCACGGTGACGACTGCCGCGACCTGCGCGGTGCGGCGGCGGGCGGCTCTCAAGGTCATGGCGCGCACGCCTCCGCGGGCTGGGACGACGACGCGCGGTTGGCGCGGACGATGGAGACCTCCACGCACACCGGCTCGTCAGGCGCCGCCGGGATGGACACGCGGCGCTCGGCGACGAGCTGCAGCTCGGTGCCGCCGGTGGCCGTGCGCACGCCCCACAGGTACTGGTCGCCGTCTGCGGGGTCCGGGTTCGCCCAGGTGAACTCGACGCCGTCAGCGGTCCGCCGGCCCGCGAGCTCTGCCGGCGCTGGCACCACGGCGGACACGCCTCCCACCGTCGGGGCCGCCAGCCCGGTGGCGGTCGAGCCCGGTCCGGGCGGAGCCTCGCCGCGACCGCCCAGGGTCAGCACGGCGACGCCCGCGAGCACCGCGACGACGAGCACGGCCGACACCGAGCCGATCGCCCGCCGCGCCCCCCGGCGGTCCGTCTCCGACGCGGTCGGCGCGCCCGGCGCGCCCAGCG
>JAEWEI010000455.1 GCA_023389545.1 Actinomycetes bacterium
ATCATCACGAGGGCGACGATGACGAGCCAGAAGGGGAGGCCACCCAGTCCGTACGCTGCGGCGGGGTCGTTCACGGGAGTCCAATCTACGAGCGGTCGGCGGCCGTCAGTCCCTGGCGTGGGTCGCCAGCACCACGTCGTCAGGCACGTCAGGGTGGGGGTCCCCATGTGGCGCGGGCCGGCGGATGAGCGGTCGCAGTGTCACGGCGACGGCGTACACGAGGATCGCGAGCACCACGATCGTCGCTCCCGGCGGGTAATCCTGCCAGTAGGTGACCGACAGCCCGACCACGCTCACCGCGACGCCGATCGCGCTGGCCAGCGCCATCGTCCGGCCGAACGAGCGGGCGAAGACCTGGGCGATGGCCACCGGCACGATCATCAGGGCGCTGACCAGCAGCAGCCCGACAACGCGCATCGCAATGGTGACCGTCAGGGCGGCGACGGTCGCGATCAGCATGTTGAGGAACCGGACCGGCAGGCCCGAGCCGCGCGCGAACTCCTCGTCGTAGCTCACGGAGAACAGCGCCGTGCGCAGCCCCACCCCGGCGCCCAGCACGACCACGGCCAGCGCCGCCGTCCACCACAGGTCCCCGCCCGAGACCGTCGAGATCGATCCGAACAGGTACGCCATGAGATTGGCGTTGGTGCCGCCAGCGACCTTGATCAGCAGCACGCCGCCGGCGATGCCGCCGTAGAACATGATCGCCAGGGCCAGGTCGCCGCTGGTGCGGCCGCGCTCGCGGACGAGCTCGATGACCACCGAGCCAACGATGGCCGCGACGACGGCGCCGGGCACCGCGAGCGTGTCGTGCTGGGCGAGGTTCGCCCAGTTCCCGACGAGCCAGCCGAGCGCGACGCCGGTGAGGGCGACGTGGCCGATGCCGTCGCCCATCAGGGCCAGCCGTCGCTGCACGAGGAACGTCCCCACCACGGGGGCCGCCGCCCCGACGAGGACCGCGGCCAGGAGCGCTCGCTGCATCAGCGGCCACTCCAGCATGGTGATGATCTGGTCGAGCCAGGTCATGGAGTGACCTCGATGCTGATCGTGGGACCGGCGCCCGGTGGCTCGGGGTCCGCATGGGGGTGGGTGTGCTGGTGCCCTGGCTCGGCGTGCTCGTCGCGCGGGTCCGGCGGGGCGCCGTCGTGCACCAGGCGGCCGTGCCGCAGCACGAGCGCCCGCTGGATCAGCGGGGCGAACGGCCCGAGCTCGTGCAGGATGACCAGGACCGTCGCCCCGCCGGCGTGCAGCCGCTGGACGGTGTCGACGAAGGCCTGCTGGGTGGGGATGTCGATGCCGGACGTGGGCTCGTCCAGCACGAGCAGCTCGGGGTCGCGCACCAGCGCGCGTGCGATGAGGACGCGCTGCTGCTGGCCGCCGGAGAGCTCGTGCACGGGTCGACGCGCCTTGTCGGCGAGGCCGACCTGCTCGAGGGCGGCGCGGGCCCGGTCCCGGGCGTCGCGCGGCGGGCGCAGCCGCCGGCCGGTGAGCAGGCCCGAGGTGACGACCTCGAGGGCGTTGGCCGGCACGCCTGTCGCGGCGGGCAGCCGTTGCGGCACGTAGCCGACCCGGTTCCACGGGACGCCGTTCCCCAGCGGTGAGCCGAAGAGCCGCACGGCGCCCGTGTCGGTGGGCACGATGCCCAGCAGCGCCCGCACAAGAGTCGACTTGCCGGAGCCGTTCGCGCCGAGCAGCGCGACGACCTCCCCGCGCCGCACCGTGAAGTCGATCCCGGCGAGGATCTGTCGGCCGCCGAGCGCGACGCCGAGGCTGTCGGCCTGGACGACCTGCTGGCCGTCCACCGGCGCCTGGGAGGGGTTCGCGGCGCTCATGCGCAGGCCAGCGCCGTCTGGAGCGCCTGGAGGTTGTCCTCGGCCACGGAGAAGTAGGTCTGCGAGCCGCTCACGCCCTCGAGCGGGTCGAGGACGGCGGACTCGATGCCGAGGTCCGCGGCCAGCGTCTGGGCGACCTTGGGGCTGACCAGCGCCTCGAAGAAGATCGTGGTCACCCCTTCACGCTCGACCACGTCGCGGATCTCCACCAGTCGAGCGGGGGACGGCTCCGCGTCGGGGTCGATGCCGGAGATGCCGACCTCCTCGAGGCCGTACTTGTCGGCGAGGTAGCCGAAGGCGGTGTGCGTGGTGACGAAGACATCGCGCTCGCATGAGGCGAGGCCTTGCTCGTACTGGCTGTCGAGCTCGCCGAGCCGCGCGGTGAGCGCCTCGGCGTTGGCCTGGAACTCCTGGGCGCCGTCGGGGTCGAGCTCGCCGAGCTGCGCGGCGACGGCCTCGGCCACCGGCGCGAGCAGCGTGGGGTCGAGCCAGAAGTGCGGGTCGAGGTCGCCGTGGTCGTGCCCGTCGTCGGCATGGTGGTGTTCCTCGCCGGCATGCTCCTCATGGCCGTGCTCGTCGACCTCCTCGACGTGCTCCTCGGAGAACGGCACGAGCGTGGTGACGTCGGCGGCGTTGACGACGTGGGCGGGGTCGGCGGTGGCGACGGCCTCGTCGACGGCGGGCTGGAAGCCCGAGAGGTAGACCACCAGGTCAGCGGAGCGGAGGCTGTTCACCTGGCTGGGGGAGAGCTCGAGGTCGTGCGGCTCGGCGCCGGGCGGGGTCAGCGAGGAGACGTCGACGCGGTCGCCACCGACCTCCTGGGCGACGAACTGCAGCGGGTAGAACGACGCGGACACGGCGAGCGGGGCGTCGGCTGCGGCGGTGTCGGAGGAGGCGCCGCAGCCGGTGAGGATGAGCGCCGCGAGGGACAGGCCGCAGGTGGGGCCCAGCAGGCCGCGTCGAAGTTGCATGATGATCATTCTCAATAGAGTGAGAATCATTGTCAATCTGATGGGCGCCTGCGACGCGTGCCCATGCCGCCCGGCTAACCTCGTCCTGGAGCCTCCACCAGCCAGGCGGGGGCACGCGAGAACAAAGTGAGTGTGAGCTGTGGCCCCGTCCCGTCTTGACGCCGTCACCTCCCTGGCCAAGCGCCGGGGCTTCGTCTTCCCGTCCGGTGAGATCTACGGCGGCACCCGCTCCGCCTGGGACTACGGGCCACTGGGCGTCGAGCTCAAGGAGAACATCAAGAAGCAGTGGTGGCGCGCCATGGTCACCAGCCGCGAGGACGTCGTCGGCCTCGACTCGTCAGTGATCCTGCCGCGCAAGGTGTGGGTCGCCTCCGGCCACGTCGGCGTGTTCACCGACCCGCTGGTCGAGTGCCTGAGCTGCCACAAGCGCTTCCGCGAGGACCACCTGCTCGAGGAGTTCGAGGAGAAGAAGGGCCGCGCCCCCGAGAACGGCCTCGGCGACATCGCCTGCCCCAACTGCGGCACGCGCGGCCAGTGGACCGAGCCCCGCGACTTCAACATGATGCTCAAGACGTACCTGGGCCCCGTCGAGGACGAGTCCGGGCTGCACTACCTGCGCCCCGAGACCGCCCAGGGCATCTTCGTGAACTTCGCCAACGTGGTGACGACCAGCCGCAAGAAGCCGCCGTTCGGCATCGGCCAGATCGGCAAGTCGTTCCGCAACGAGATCACCCCCGGCAACTTCATCTTCCGCACGCGCGAGTTCGAGCAGATGGAGATGGAGTTCTTCGTCGAGCCGGGCACCGACGAGCAGTGGCACCAGTACTGGATCGACGCGCGCACCGACTGGTACGTCGACCTGGGCCTGCGGCGCGACGACCTGCGCCTGTACGAGCACCCGCAGGAGAAGCTCTCGCACTACTCCAAGCGGACCGT
>JAEWEI010000076.1 GCA_023389545.1 Actinomycetes bacterium
CGGTACGTCGACACGCGCGCGAGGCCGAGCGCGCGGTCCAGGGTGCGATGCACGTCGTCGCCGGTCTGCGTGTACTCGGGCACCGGGTGGCGCCAGTGGCACGCGAGCACCGTGCCGCCGGGAGCGAGGGCCTCGAGCGCCTGATCGGCGAGCGCGACCAGCTCGGCGCGCGTCAGGTAGTAGGCGACCTCGGAGAGCACCACCACGTCGTAGGGCCCGCCGGGAACCCCGTCGCGGATGTCATGCCGCACGACGAGGGCGTGCGGCGAGCCGGCCAGCCGCGCCGTCGCGGTCTCGACAGCGGACTCGGCCAGGTCGGTGGCGAGCAGGTGGTCGCTGCGCTGGGCCAGCCCGGCGGTGAGCATGCCGACAGAGCAGCCGACCTCGAGCACCGAGCCGAACCGGGGCGCCGGGAGCGCCGCGAGGGTCAAGGCGCGCTTGCGCTCCTCATACCAGCGGGTCTCCAGCCGCCAGGGGTCGCTGCGACGGCCGTAGGCGGCCTCGAAGTGATCCGCGCCGACCCCGGCGGGCGGCGGCTCGGCCGTGACGAAGAGCTCCACGTCGCGGTCGAACTGCCGCTGGAACTCAGGGTGCAGGGGAGCGGAGTCCTCCGGGGCGGGTGACAGCGGCTGGGTCTGGGTCACGTGCCGGGCGAGGGCACGCCGCTTGGCCGTCACGTCCGCGTCGTCTAGCAGCAGCGCGCGGAGCCGGTCCCAGGGGACGTCCGTGTGCACGGGTTCGGCCCAGTGCCACAGCCAGATCGGGTACTCGAGCAGTCGGGCGCCCCACTCGTCGGCGAGCTCGGCGCAGATCTCCCCGGTGACCCGGTGGTCGCGGTGGCCGTCGCCGCGCCAGGGGCCGACGACGGCGGCCACCGGATCCGCGCCGATGACGTCGCGCAGAGCACGGGTGACCGACGCCCGGTCTTCCCGCACCGACCCGTCGGGGAACCCGAGCAACCGCACCGTGGAACCGGGGGACAGCAGCGCGACGGCGGCGGTGACCTCGTCGACGCGCCGCCGGGCCAGGTCGGAGGGCGTGAGCGTGGGCGAGCCGGGGTGCGAGCCGGCGCCGTCCGTCACCACGACGACCTCGGCGGGCCGCCCCGCCGCCGAGAGCCTGTGCAGCAGGCCGCCCGCGCCCAGGGTCTCGTCGTCCGGGTGCGCCGCCACCACCACGGTGCGGCCGGTGGGCAGCGCGAGTCCTGGCACGGTGTCGAGCCGGCCGTCGGCGTCCCACACCGCTGTCGGCGTGCCAGCGGCTCGGCCGTCGAACGTCACCACGGGGCGGGCGCCTTCGCCAGCAGGGCGCCGAGCGACGCGTCGTCCCGCTCCGCATGCTGCTGCCGGACGTAGACCTCCAGGTCCGCGACGCGCTTGGCGTGCTCGGGCTCCTGGGTCAAGGGCCCCGGGCCGAGCGCGTGGGCGGCGATGCGCAGCGTGTCCTCGCAGGTCCGGGCCACTGTCGCGCGCACCCGCTTGGCCAGGACGCGCCCGGCGGCGCGCGCCGCGTCGTCCTCCGGGTCCACGCCCCGACGGGTCGCCGCGCCGGAGGCGTCCACCCGTGCGGCCGCGTCAGCCAAGCAGAGCCGGGCCGCCTCCAGGCGCTCGTCGAGGGCGCCCAGGTTCATGGCGAGCAGCCGGTCGTCGGGGCGCGCGGCGACCTGCCGGTGCACGCGCCGCGCGATGCCGACGGCGCCACCGAACCAGCACGCCGCGACGCCCAAGGCTCCCCACCAGAAGCCGGGGCGCTCGAGGTACCAGTCGCCGTCGGCGACAAGCGCGGCGCGGGCGCGCCGGAACTCGACGGGGGTGCTGGGGATCTCCACCAGGCCGCGCGCGGACCACTCCTGGTCCACGGGCTGCACCTCTGCGGCGCGCAGATCGACGGCGAACAGACCGCGACGCCCGTCCTCGGTCCGGGCCGTCACCAGGGCCGCGTCTAGCTCGGCAGCCAGCGAGCACCACGGCTTGACGCCGTCGAGCACCCAGCCGCCGCCATCCGTCGAGGCGGTCAACGCCCGCCCCGGGCCCTCCGCTGCGTACACGCCCCACGTCGCCGCGGGGCCCACGCCGTCGGGCAGTGTGGCCGTGCCCGTCTGGTCGAGGATGGCCCGCGCGTCCAGATGCGGCTCGACGGCGCGGGCGATCGCGAGGTCGTGCGCCGCGAGAGAGGCCAGGCGCCCCCACAGGGCGACCGTCGCCCCGGCGCCCGGCCGCAGGCTGTCGGGCCACGCAGCGGCCGCGCGGAGGGCCTCCGGCACAGACGTCGGTATCGGGTCGAGGTCGGGGGGCGTGCCAGGTCCGATGCGGACCGGTCGGGAGCCGTCGGGCATGCGTCACCTCAGCGAGTCGTGCGTTGAGAGCCCGAACGGGCCTCGGCGCAGATCATCACCCGGGGCGCGAGTGGCTGCCACCGGGACCAGAGATGAAACACCTGGTCAGAAGGCCTATGGCACGGGTCACATCACCGAGCCCCTCGCCGTTCGACACTTCGCTCAGAACAGGCCGCCCTTGAGCGTGATCGACGCGATGAGCCCGACGGCGCCCAGCACCAGGCCGCCGATCGCCTGCCTGCGCCCCACCGGCGCGTACCCGAACCGCGTCATCTGCCCGGCCCGCTGCAACCCGAGTCCGGAGACGACGAGCGCGGCGATCGAGACCAGCAGCACCGGGTTCACCAGCACGCTCACCGCGCCGAGCATCAGCCCCGCGCGGGCCCGCGGATTGCGCAGCACAGGCGGCGCGTACAGCGGCGAGACAGGGGGCCCGGGCTGGTCCGGCGTGGTGGACGGCTGCGTCATCAGACTGCTCCCTGCGAAGGTGCGGAGCGTCGAGCGTAACCCGCCGGATCTAGGCGCCTGACCTGGTCGCCCGTCCCTCTTCCGCCCCGCCCGGTCGCCCGCGTAGTGTCCCGAGAATGACGGACAAAACGGACAGTGATGCCGTCGTCCAGGTTGCCCAGCGGGTCGTCAACCTGAGGCGGGCCGTGCACTTCTACCAGCGACTTCTCGGCCAGCCAGCCGACGTGGTCTTCGACCCGTCCGGGCTCGCGCTGTTCGTGCTCGATCGCATCCGGCTGCTCCTCGACCGCGAGGCGGCGAGCTGCCTTGTCTACCTGCGCGTCGACGACGTGTGCCGCAGGGTCGAGGAGCTCCGCGCCGACGGGATCGTCGTCGAGGAAGAGCCGTCAGTCGTCTGCCACCACGCCGACCCCCTGCTCGGCAGGGAGCGCCGCCACGAGTGGCGGGCCTTCGTGCGGGACACCGAGGGCAACACCGTCGGCCTGCTCAGCGCCGCGGCGGCGGGGGCCTGACGGGGCCATCCGCCGGCTACGCGACGACGATGCGGAGTTGGGCGGCCATCGCGGGCGCCAACTCCATGAGCTGCTGCTCGCTGATCGTCGCGCCGGCCAGCCCCTCAAGCCCCTGCAACCCCGAGAGGTCGGCCCCGCGCAGGTCCACCTGCGCCAACGTCGCGCGGGTCAGGTCCAGCCGCCCGATGCGGCACCCCTCGAAGGCCATGCGCGCGACCTTCGCCCCGCCCAGGTCCAGCTCGCCGATCACGCACCCGTCGAACCGCACATCCGTCAGCGCCGCGTCCCGCAGGTTCAAGTAGTCGATCTTGCCGCCGCGCACCAGCACCCGCGTGAACGTCGACGCGTACGCGGTCACCGCGCCGAGCCGGCAGTCCCGCACCTCGACATCGCGCCAGATGGACGTCGCCGCGTCGAGGCTCCCGGCGTGCACCTCGGTGAGCGTGCTGTCGGCAACCTGCCCGTGGCCCAGATTCACGCCGTCCATGCGGCATCCAGCCAACGCGCAGTCCATGAACCGCGCGTGCCGCAGGTCCTGGTCGCTGAGGTCCAGACCCTCGAAAGCGAGCGCCTCGTAATCGCCCTCATCCTCGAGCTGCCCCTCGAACGGGGCCAGTGCAGGCAGGGAGATGCGGGGTGCGGCGAGGGTCTGGGGGCGGCGGCTCATACCCTGAGCCTGCCACCTGGCCGGCTCAGGAGCGGGCGTCGCGCCAGGCCACCCACTGCTCCACGAGGGACAGGTCGTAGTCGGGCCCGTTGACGCCCACCGTGAACAGCGTGACCCCGGCGCCGACCAGCTCATCGGCTGCCTCGGACGGCAGGGCCCTGACACCGACCGATCGCTCCACCTGGCTGGCGTCGCGGCCGACCTCCTTGCCGTGCTGGTCGAGGATCGCGCTCTTGCGCCGCAGCGTCTCGAGGTCCCCGAAGCTGTGCCACACGTCGGCGTGCTCGGCGACGACCCGCAAC
Source organism: Actinomycetes bacterium (assembly GCA_023389545.1). Lineage (GTDB taxonomy): Bacteria > Actinomycetota > Actinomycetes > Actinomycetales > Cellulomonadaceae > Cellulomonas_A. Next base: position 4,285 of record JAEWEI010000076.1, read on the forward strand.
GTCTTCCGCTCCCCGCCACCGCCGATGAGGATGGGGATCTGCCGAGTCGGCTGTGGGTTGGCCGCCGCCCACCGGGCCTTGATCCGCGGCAGCGCCTCGGCCAGCGCCGCGATGCGGGAGCCCGCCGTCCCGAACTCGTAGCCGAACTCGTCGTAGTCACGTTCGAACCACCCGGCGCCGATGCCCAGGATCAGCCGCCCGCCGGAGATGTGGTCGACGGTGCGGGCCATGTCGGCGAGCAGATCGGGATTGCGGTACGAGTTGCAGGTCACCAGCGCGCCGATCTGCACGCGGCTGGTCTGCTCGGCCCACGCGCCGAGCATCGTCCAGCACTCGAAGTGCTTGCCGTCCGGGTCCCCGGTCAACGGGAAGAAGTGGTCCCAGGTGTTCCGTCGGCGGTGCACCGCTGCCTACCTAGGGGGACAGGCGGCGGCCACCACCTACCCGTTCCGGCACAAATCTGCGAAGTCGGCGCGCTATCGCGTTCGCAGCATCAAGAGTGATTTCGGGGACATCCCCGAAGTCCGTACCGCCGCCAGGCATTGTTCCCGCGACATGAAAATGGAGGTGACCGATCTTCTGAGCCGCCTCCTCGCCATTGTTCTGCCAGACCGCGATGCCCGGTCGACCGTCCGCCTTGTCGATCGTCTGTGCAGCGTCCCTGAGCGCCACCATGAGGTCGCCGGCGACCTCAGTCTCAAGATCGAGAATCGTCGGCGTGTGGGCGACGGGGAGTACCAGGAGGTGCGAGACGCCTCGCTGCTCCCGCGTGACGGCAACCGCCACTCTCGGATCTCGCCACAGAAACACGTATGGCCGCTGACCACTCAGATACGCACAAAACGCGCAACTCTCACTTTCGGGCGCTTCAACCACGGCTACGCTCGCTTCAAGGACGACAGGAACGCTTGCAGTTCAGGTTGGTTCAATTTGTCGTACATCGCAGGCTGAGCGACGATCCGAAGCTCATCACACACAGGCGCCACGCGCGCAGCAATCATGAACGACAATACAGTTAGCCGGATAGCATCTTCCGCTGGCAATGACGCAGAAAGACCCGACTGCCCTCCCCCGATGACCGGCATGCTGATCGGAGCGCCATTGCTACCGACGCGGACTGCCTGCCACAGATTGCCGAGCGATGTCCATAGTGCATCTACACTCGACGCCGCCTTGTTGAGTTCGTCCATCCACGAATATGCGACAAGGTAATGCCGTCGAGGCAGCGCGCCGATCGGGACCACGGTACCGATGGGGTACCGTACGGTATTCCCATTCTTATTGATGTCGCCAGCGCGTGCAGTGTTCGCGAGCGCCGCCTCGATCTCAGCGTCGAGCCGGGCGAGGTCGCCACCGAATTCCTTGCTCTGGAACTGCCATTGGACGCTTCGATCAGAGATGTAGGGCGAGGCGGTGTCGAATGTATCGCAAACGCCAACCGCCATAGCAGTTTGCTGGTCGAACAGGCTGCCTCTGACAATCTTGATTGCTGTCCGTGGCGACTCAGTTGATACTTCGATTGGGCGCGGCCAAGCCCGCGCGATGCCGTAAACCAGAGAGAGCGCCAGGCCAGCCGGCACGAGGTGCACCCTGTTGGCGAAGAAGTCATCAACGAATACATCCACCAGGCCGGCGAGAACAGCAAGAGCGCCGACAAGAGAGAACGCGTGCGTTACGAGTTGATACCAAAAGCGCGGCCTGGTGAGATCCCGGAAGAAACTCAATTCCCTAGAGGCCCAGCTTCTTGTACGTCTCGGCGGGATAGAAGTGCGGGCCGCTCTTCTCGCCCTTGGCAAACTCTGTGGTGTATCCGTCGAGCGCGTACATGATGATCTTCGCCTGAAGAGAAACCGAGACGGTGTAGTAATCGTCGTCCAGCAGTGGCGACGGGATGAAGTTCTTGTCGATATTCCTGTCGCCATCGTGGTTCGCTACTACGATGGGAAGTCCATACTCCATCATCACTTTGACTTCGTGCGCGAGAAACGATGAGCCATCCGAGCCCTTCCTCTTCGCGTCGCGACTTCCGATCAACACCACCTGCTTCGCGTTTTTCATACGCTGCCGGAGGTTGCTCTTGATGGTCTCAGGCTTGCTTGTATCCCGAGAGATGAAGAGATCATGCGCGTTGTAAAAGTCGAAGTCAATATCGTCGTTGTCCCGCCACGCCACCATGAGGCGGTACAGATGGATGTCTTCGCTGGCGAACGCGACATAGGTCTTGTTGCGGTAGCTCATGGGACTCATCCTCCTCGGCGGCGACCCACCACTGATACACCACGCAGCGGGCCCCAGTAGGAGGTTTCGCTTCCGTTCACTCCAACGCCGAACGGGAGTCCTGGACTAGTCCCAGGTAAAGACGATGTCGACGCCGGCGTCCTCGGCGCGCCGGACCGCGTCGCGGATCTGGGCGTAATCGGCGTGCTGGGGCTGGAGCTGGACG
>JAEWEI010000079.1 GCA_023389545.1 Actinomycetes bacterium
GGGCTGACGGTGGACGCGCGGCTCCCCGCGCTCGCGGTCGCGGCCGTCGCCCTCGCGCTCCGGGCACCGTTCATCGTGGTGGTGGCCGCCGCCGCAGCGGTCGCGGCGACGTTGCGGGCGCTGGGGATGCCCTGACGCGTGCGGGCGGCCAGACCGCCGCCCCGCGATCTGCCGCCGACTGCCGGGCGGCCGCCACCCTGCCGGGGCCCGCGGTCCCGCTGTTGATACCCTCGGCAGACCCTGCCACACCACCCGGGAGCCCCGTTGGCCATGCGCCCCCAGACGTCCACACTCGCGCCCCTCGCAGGAGCGCGCTGATGGCCCTGTTCAGCGAGCAGGCCGATGTCTCGGTGCGCCCCGCCGTCGCTGGCGACGAGCTGGCCATCACCGACATCCAGCTCGCCGCATGGCGGTCCGCGCACACCCCCGAGATCGGGCAGGAGGTGCTGGCCGGCCTCGACGGCGGCGCGATCGCCGAGCGGTGGGCCCAGGCGATCACCGCTCCCCCGGGACCCGGATACCGGGTGCTGGTCGCCTGCGAGGGCCCGGACGTCGTCGGCTTCACCGCCATCGCGCCGCTGCCGGCGCCCGAGGAGTCGCCGCTCGCGGCGCCCGGCGGCGAGATCCTCTCCCTGGAGGTGGCGCCCGTCGCGCAGCGCTCGGGGCACGGCTCGCGGCTCCTGGCCGCCGCCGTCGACACCCTGCGTGAGGACGGCGCCGCCTACGCCCGCACCTGGGTGCTCGACGGCGACGCGGGCCGCGCGCAGTTCCTCTCCTCCGCCGGCTTCGGCCCGGAGGAGGCGGTGCGCGAGCTCGCGACGGGCATCGGCCCCGACGGGCAGGACCGCACGGTCACGGAGCACCTCTGGGGCGCGTCGATCTGACGTGCCCGCCCACCGCGGCACCGCGGTGGGCTCAGCCCCGGTGCAGCCGGGCGGCGGTGCGCAGCGCCTCCCGGGCACGGCGCCGGTCGCCCGCGGCGTCGTAGGCGAAGGCGAGCCGGTACCACACAGCCCAGTCCTGCGGGTCCGCCTCGGCCTCGGCGCGCGCCGTCGCGAACGCCTCAGTCGCGGCAGCCCGATCGATCCGACCGCCGGGCGACCGGGGCAGGTCGTCGACCGGGAGCCGGTCAGCGGCTGCGAGCTCGTCCGCCATCCGCTGCACGCGGAACGCCATGCGCCACTCCCGGCCGATGGCCCAGACCGCCAGCAGCGGGAGCACGAAGATCCCGATGCCCAGGCCGATCCCCACGGGATCCCCGGTGCGGAGCAGCGCGACGGCGCGCGCCATCACCACCCACAGGTACAGCGCCAGCAGCGCGGTGAGCGCGACGGCCCCCGCGATCGCCGTGCGCTGACGACGCCCCGCGGGGGGCGCAGCGCTCATCCCAGGTCCAGGAAGTGCTCGAGGCCCACGGTCAGGCCCGGGCGCCCGCCCACCTCGCGGATCCCCAGCAGGACGCCGGGCATGAAGCTCACCCGGTCGAATGAGTCGTGGCGCAGGGTCAGCATCTCCCCCGCGTTCCCCAACAGGATCTCCTCATGCGCGATGAGCCCCCGCAGCCGCACCGAGTGCACCCGCACCCCGTCCACGTCCGCGCCGCGCGCGCCGTCGAGGGCGGTGGTCGTCGCGTCGGGGCTCAGGCCGACGCCGGCCGCGGCACGGGCGGCCGCGATCCCGGCGGCGGTGTGCCGCGCCGTGCCCGACGGCGCGTCGACCTTGTCAGGGTGGTGGAGCTCGATGACCTCCACCGACTCGAAGTACCGCGCGGCGCGGGACGCGAAGGTCATCGCGAGCACCGCGCCGAGGGCGAAGTTGGGCGCGATGAGCACACCCACGCCGGGCTTCGCGTCGAGGCGGGACCGGACCCTCGTGAGCGACTCCTCGGTCCAGCCCGTCGTCCCGACCACCGCGTGGATGCCGGCGTCGACCAGGGCCAGGACGTTCGCCTCCGTCGCGGAGGGCACGGTGAAGTCGACGGCGACCTGCGCGCCGCGCGCGGCGGGGGCCCCCACGTCGTCGCCCGCGTCGAGGGTCGCGACGAGCTCCAGGTCGGGAGCCTCCTCCACGGCCTTCACGACTGTCGATCCCATTCGTCCGGCAGCTCCGAGGACGGCCACCCTGATGTGCTCGCTCACGACAGACGAGCCTAGCCGCCCGGAGCGGCCTGGCCCTGCGCGTGTCCGCCCTGCCGGGACCGCAGCAGCGACGCGATGCCGGCTACCGCGCGCTGCAACTGGCTGGGCCCCAGCCCGGTGAACCGCTCCATCTCCCGGGGCACCGGCTCCGTGGCCAGATACGCGCGCATTGCCGCGAGCACGGTCTCAGCCCGCCATGGGGGCGGTCCGGCGAACTCCGCCACGAACAGCAGGAAGCGCGTGGCCTGCAGGAACGTCACCGGCTGCACGCCCACCTCCTCGACGAAGACCTGGTGCAGCGACGCGAGGGTGACGTGGGCGGACTGCGCGAGGTCGATCGGCCGCACCAGGCCGCGCCGCTCCTCGATCACGCGGATCGCCGTCTGCAGCGTGTCGAGCCGGCCGGCTGGGGTGCGTCGGCGGACACCGGCGGCCAGCTCGGCGCCCAGGATCGCTGTCGCGCCGGCGTCGTCGGGCGCCGCGCGCAGCCGGTCGGCCAGGCCCGCGGCAACAGCGGGGGCGAGGACATGCGTCAGCGGCGCCGACTCCTCCACCAGGAGCCGGCCCGGGCTGACCGCGGCCAGACCGTACGGCGTGAGCTGGGCGCCCACGAACCACGAGCCCGGGTCGAGCCGAACCACATGCGGGTCGACCGAGATCCCCACCACGCCGCTGTCGTCGGCCGTCCGGGCGCCCGTCACGGGATCGATGCGCTCCCCCAGCGACCCGAGCCGCACCAGCACCGACGGCCTGCCGTTCGGCAGGAAGACCTCCCACACGGGCGGCGCGTCCTGATCCGTGCGCGCGGCCCACAGGTGCTCGACGAACCATGCGGCAGCCGCCGGTGGCGGGAACCGCTGGTAGTCGAGCACCTGGGGGCTCATACGCCCATCATCGTCGATGCGGGCGACGCTGCGGAGCCTAGGAGCGGAACGGGCCGATCCGCACCACCGAGCGCGGGCGCCCGGCGAGTTCGGCTGCGAGCTCCTGCACGTCGGCGGCTGTCACCGCGCGGATACGGTCGAGCGTCTCGTCGAGGGAGAGCAGCTCGCCGTGCACCAGCTCGGACTTGCCGAGCCGGCTCATGCGCGAGCCCGTGTCCTCCATGCCGAGCACGAGGCTGCCTGAGAGCTGCCCCACCGAGCGCGCCAGCTCGGCCTGCGTGATCCCGCTGTCTGCCAGGTGCTCCCACTCGGAGACCAGCAGCTCGACGACCTGGTCGACCTTGGCGGGGGCACATCCGGCGTAGAGGCCGAAGACACCGGTGTCGGCGTGGCCCGAGGCGAAGGAGTACGTCGAGTAGGCCAGCCCGCGCTTCTCGCGGATCTCCTGGAAGAGCCGCGAGGACATGCCGCCGCCCAGCACCGCGTTCAGCACGGAGAGCGTGAAACGGCGCGGATCGGTGGCGGTCAGGCCGGTGCCGCCGATGATGACGTTGGCCTGCTCGGTGGCACGGTGCACAGTCGTCTCCGCGCCCACGGCGGGCACGCCGTCAGTCGGCGCGTCGGCGTCGCGTCGGCCCACCGGCCGGGGGGCTGTGAGATCCCAGCCGCCGTCGGCCAACGCCTTGGCGACCTGGGCGCACAGCGCGTCATGGTCGACGCCGCCGGCGGCGGTGACCACGAGAGTCGAGGAGCGGTAGTGCTCCTGGTAGTGCTCCCAGACGGCCATCCGCGGCACTGCGCGGATGGTGTCGGGCGTGCCGCCGATGGGGCGCCCCAGCGGGTGCGACCCCAGCACAGCGGTGGCGAACAGCTCGTGCACCACGTCGCTCGGGTCGTCGTCGTTCATCGCGAGCTCTTCGAGGATGACCCCGCGCTCGGTCTCGAGCTCGCCGGCGTCGAGGCGCGCCGAGGTGACCATGTCCGCGATGACGTCCACGGCCATCGGCAGGTCGGAGTCGAGCACCCGCGCGTAGTAGCAGGTGTGCTCCTTGCCGGTGGCCGCGTTGGCCTCGCCGCCGACCTCGTCGAAGGCCTCGGCGATGTCCATCGCTGTGCGCCGCGTCGTGCCCTTGAAGAGCAGGTGCTCGAGGAAGTGGGTCGAGCCGTGGTGGCCGTCGCGCTCGTCGCGCGAGCCCACCCCGACCCAGGCGCCCACCGTCGCCGAGCGCAGGCCCGGCATGTGCTCGGTGAGCACGCGGACCCCGCCGGGCAGGACGGAACGACGCACATGTGCGCCGCCGTCCTGCCCGGCGGTCAGCTCGCTGCCCGGCTCACCCGGGCCGACGAGCGGGAGGTCCAGGGGCACGTCAGGCGTCGGCCGCGCTGGTGTCGGCCGCGTCCTCGGAGCCCTCGGCGGGCTCGTCGATCACCGCGTGCAGCGACAGCTTGCCGCGCGGGTCGATCTCGCCGATCTCCACCTGGACCTTCTGGCCCACGCTGAGGACGTCCTCGACGTTCTCGACGCGCTTGCCGCCCACGAGCTTGCGGATCTGCGAGATGTGCAGCAGCCCGTCCTTGCCCGGCGAGAGCGAGATGAACGCGCCGAAGGTCGTGGTCTTGACCACGGTGCCCACGAAGCGCTCGCCGATCTCCGGCATGTGCGGGTTGGCGATCGCGTTGATCGCCGCCCGCGCGGCCTCCGCCGACGGACCGTCGGTGGCGCCGATGTAGACCGTGCCGTCGTCCTCGATGGAGATGTCGGCGCCGGTCTCCGCCTGGATCTGGTTGATCATCTTGCCCTTCGGCCCGATGACCTCGCCGATCTTGTCGACCGGGACCTGCACGGAGATGACGCGCGGGGCGAACGGCGACATCTCGTCCGGGACGTCGATCGCCTCGTTGAGGACGTCGAGGATCGCCAGGCGAGCCTCCTTGGCCTGCGTCAGCGCGTCGCCGAGCACCGAGGCGGGGATGCCGTCGAGCTTGGTGTCGAGCTGGATCGCTGTGACGAACTCGCGCGTGCCGGCGACCTTGAAGTCCATGTCGCCGAACGCGTCCTCGGCGCCGAGGATGTCGGTGAGCGCCGCGTAGCGGGTCTCCCCGTCCACCGTGTCGGAGACGAGGCCCATCGCGATGCCCGCGACGGGCGCGCGCAGCGGCACTCCCGCGTTGAGCAGCGACAGGGTCGAGGCGCAGACCGAGCCCATGGACGTCGAGCCGTTGGAGCCCAGCGCCTCGGAGACCTGGCGGATCGCGTAGGGGAACTCCTCGCGGCTCGGCAGGACGGGCATGATCGCACGCTCGGCGAGGGCGCCGTGGCCGATCTCGCGGCGCTTCGGGGAGCCGACGCGCCCCGTCTCGCCGGTCGAGTACGGCGGGAAGTTGTAGTTGTGCATGTAGCGCTTGCGCGTCTCCGGGGAGAGCGTGTCGAGCTGCTGCTCCATGCGGAGCATGTTCAGCGTCGTGACGCCCAGGATCTGCGTCTCGCCGCGCTCGAAGATCGCCGAGCCGTGCACGCGGGGCAGCACCTCGACCTCGGCCGAGAGCGTGCGGATGTCGCGCAGGCCACGGCCGTCGATGCGGAAGCCGTCCGTGAGGATGCGCTGGCGGATGAGCTTCTTGGTGATCGCGCGGATCGCCGCGGACAGCTCCTTCTCGCGGCCCTCGAACTCGGCGGACAGGCGCTCGATGGCCTCAGCCTTGACCTCGTCCAGGCGCGTCTCGCGGTCCTGCTTGTCCGCGATGGTCAGCGCCTCGCTCAGCGGGGCGGCGGCGACGGCCTCGACGGCCTCGTACGCGTCGGGCAGGTACTCGGGGAAGACCGGGAAGACCTGGGTCTCCTTGGCGGCCTTCGCGGCGAGCGCGAGCTGCGCCTCGACGAGCACCTTGATGAACGGCTTGGATGCCTCGAGGCCCGCGGCCACGATCTCCTCGGTCGGGGCCACGCCGCCCTCGTTCTTGATGAGGTTCCAGGACGCCTCAGGCGCCTCGGCCTCGATCATCGCGATCGCGACGTCGTCACCGACGACACGGCCGGCGACGACCATGTCGAACGTGGCGCGCTCGCGCTCGGAGTAGCGCGGGAAGGCGACCCACTGGCCGTCCACGAGCGCGATGCGGACCGCGCCGACCGGGCCCGAGAACGGCAGGCCGGAGATCTGCGTCGACATCGACGCGGCGTTGATCGCGAGCACGTCGTACGCGTCGTCCGGGTGGATCGACAGGACGGTGATGACGACCTGGACCTCGTTGCGCAGGCCCTTGACGAACAGCGGGCGCAGCGGGCGGTCGACGAGCCGGCACGCGAGGATCGCGTCGGTCGAGGGGCGGCCCTCGCGGCGGAAGAACGAGCCGGGGATCTTGCCGGCGGCGTACTGCCGCTCCTCGACGTCGATCGTCAGCGGGAAGAAGTCGAACTGCTCCTTCGGGTGCTTGCCGGCCGTCGTGGCCGACAGGAGCGTGGTCTCGCCGTCGAGGTAGGCGACGGCCGCGCCGGCCGCCTGGCGCGCGATGCGGCCGGTCTCGAAGCGGATGGTGCGGGAGCCGAATCGACCGTTGTCGATCACGGCCTCGGCGAACTGGATCTCGGGACCCTCCATGGGTGCCCTCCTTCTCTCGAACGAGCGCCTGCCGGGGCTTCGGCGGTCTTCGATCGAGGCACCCGGAGAGCCTCCGGACGCCACTACCGAGGACCGGACGAGCCGGGCGGCGCAGTGGGTGTCACGTGCTGCGCGTCGGGGTGCTACCGGCCCCGACGCGGGACCAGCCCGGACCCTCGCGGGTCCGGGCTGGTCATGAGCGTCAGCGGCGCAGGCCGAGCCGCTCGATCAGGCTGCGGTAGCGGTTGATGTCGACCTTCTGCAGGTAGCCCAGGAGGCGGCGGCGCTGGCCGACGAGGAGGAGCAGGCCACGACGGCTGTGGTGGTCGTGCTTGTGCTCCTTGAGGTGCTCGGTGAGGTCCTTGATGCGCTGCGTGAGCATCGCGATCTGGACCTCAGGGGAGCCGGTGTCACCCTCGTGGGTGGCGTACTCGGTCATGATGGACTGCTTGGTGGCACTGTCGAGGGGCACGGTTCTCCAGGTGTACTCGTTGCGCGGTGCTCCGGGGCATATCCACCCGGGCGCTCTCGTTCCGCGGCCGTTCTGACGGCCCTGCGATGTTACCAGGTGAGCCGCTCCGCCCGGAGCCACGCGCGTCAGGCCTGCGGCGTCGGCCCCGCGAGCTCCTCTCGGACGCGCTCGACGTCCAGCCGCATCTGGCCCACCAGCGCGTCGACGGACTCGAACCGCAGCGTGGGCCGCAGCCGCACGACGAGTTCGAGCACGACCTCCTCGCCGTACAGGTCGAGGTCCGTGCGGTCCAGCACGTAGGCCTCCACCCGGCGCTGGCGCAGCCCCTCGAACGTGGGGTTCGTGCCGATGGAGATCGCCGCCGGAAGCACGCTGTCCACCGAGCCGGCGGGCCGGTCCGTGCGGCGCAGCCACCCGGCGTACACGCCGTCGGCGGGCACCATGCCCGTCGCCTCAGGGGCCAGGTTCGCGGTGGGGAACCCGAGCTCGCGGCCACGCGCGTCGCCGTGCACCACGACGCCCCGGATCCGGTGCGGGCGGCCCAGCACGCGCGCCGCCTGGCGCACGTCCCCCTCGGCGAGGAGCTCGCGCACCCAGGTGGAGGACCAGCGCCGCCGCAACGGGTCGGCGAGGCGCCCCTCCCCCGGCTCGCCCGCGTCCACGGCGCCGTCGTGGTTCGGGGCGACGTCCTCGATGACCTCGACGTCGAAGCCGAAGCGCTCGCCCAGCTCGACCATCGTGGACAGGTCGCCCTCGTTGCCCCATCCGAACCTGACGTCGCGCCCCACCACGACCGTGCGCGCGCCGAGGGCGTCGACCAGGTAGCGCTCGACGAACTCGGCCGGCGACTGGCGGGCGAAGTCCAGCGTGTACTCGAGCATCAGCACGGCGTCGAGCCCGGTCTCGGCGAGCAACTCCATGCGGTCCACGTCGCCCGTCAGCAGCGGGGGCGCCTGGTCGGGGCGGTGCACCTGCTGGGGATGCGGGGAGAACGTCACGGCCACCGCCTGGGCGTGCGCGGCCCGGGCGTCCGCGACCATCCTGGTCAGGACCCCGACATGGCCGCGGTGCACGCCGTCGAAGTTGCCGATCGTCACGACCGAGGGGCCGAAGCCCGCAGGGACGTCGGCGAGTTCGGTCCAGCGGTGCACGTGCGCTCCTCGCGGCTCATGGGGCACGACACTCCGCGCCCGGCAGGACAAAGCCTGCCACGGCCACGGGGGCACGCCGCGCACAGGGCTGCTCCGCGGACGGCCCGCCGCACGGGTCGGGGGCCGGCGCGGCCCGTAGGGTCGGGGGATGCGATGGCAGACCCACGGCGAGCGGACCCTCTACGACAGCCCGTGGGTGCGCCTGGCGCTGGTGGACGTCGACGTCCCCGGCCACGGCCGGATCGAGCACCATGTGGTGCGCATGCCCGCGCACGCCGCGGGCACGCTCGTGCACGATCCCGATCGCGGGCTCCTGATGCTGTGGCGGCACCGGTTCATCACCGACACCTGGGGGTGGGAGATCCCGGCGGGTCGGATCGACGCCGGGGAGTCACCGGAGCAGGCGGCAGCGCGCGAGGTCCTCGAGGAGACGGGCTGGCGGCCGGGCCCGGTCGCCCAGCTGCTCAGCTACCACCCCACGAACGGGCTCAGCGACCAGGTCTTCCACGTGTTCACCGCCGACGGGGCCACGCATGAGGGCCCGCCGTCCGACCCCAGCGAGTCGGAGCGGGTCGAGTGGGTGCCCCTCGCGGAGGCCCGGCGCCTCGCGCTCGGCGGCGGCATCGGCGACGGGCTGTCCCTGACGGCCGTGCTCGCGTTCCTGCTCGAGCGGCAGCCCGACGGCGCCGAGGCCGCAGTCGGCTGACGGCTGTCAGGCTGGCGCGAACACCAGCACCGGCCAGGCGTGCGCGCCGCGGGACTCCAGCAGCGCGACGAGCTCGCCGTCCGGGGAGATCCCCGCCACCGGCTCGCCAGGGGCGGGCGCCGCCTCGATCCGCTTGCCGTAGGACAGCGCTGTCGTCTCCGCGGGCGTCAGGTCCCGCACCGGGAAGATCGCCCGCGCGGCGTCGGCGAGGGGCAGCACGTCGAGCGGGACGTCCGCGGGCCACTGCTCGAGGTCGTCGAGCGAACGGGCGAGGGCCAACGGGTAGCCGCCGACGCGCGTGCGGCGCAGCGCCGTGAGGTGCCCGCCCACGCCGAGGGCCTCGCCCAGGTCGCGGGCCAACGCCCGGATGTACGTCCCCGACGAGCACACCACCGTCACGTCCAGGTCGAGCGCCGCGGGCATGTCGTCCGTGGCGGGCACGTCGCGGGTCGCGTCGAGCGAGAAGTGGCTGATGGCGACCGGGCGCGCGGCGAGCTCGACCTGCTCCCCCGCGCGCACCCGGGCATAGGCCCGCTGGCCGTCGACCTTGATCGCGCTGACCGAGCTCGGCACCTGCTGGATCTCGCCGGTGAGCGCGGCGATGCCCGCCGCGACGGCGTCGAGCGCCACGGAGCCGGCGTCGACAGCTGTGACGAGCTCGCCCTCGGCGTCGTCGGTGGTGGTCCGGACGCCGAGCCGGATCGTCGCGGTGTACTCCTTGTCGGCCCCGACCACGTAGGTCAGCAGCCGCGTCGCCTTGCCGACGCCGAGCACCAGGACGCCCGTGGCCATCGGGTCGAGCGTGCCGGCGTGGCCGACCTTGCGGGTGCCGGCGATGCGCCGCATGCGCGCGACCACGTCGTGGCTGGTCCAGCCAGCGGGCTTGTCCACCACCACGAGGCCGTCGGGGGCAGTGGGCCTGCGGGGCGGGCGCTGGGCGGGGTCCGTGCGGGTCACTGTGCGGTCCTGTCACGTGCGGGGTCGTGGGCCATGCGGGGGTCGAGCACGCAGGCGGCGAGTGCGTCCACCGCGGCGTCCTCGCCGAGATGGTCGGGGACTGCGGTCATGAGGAGCACGTTGATGAGCAACCCCTGTGCCACGAAGCTCTCGGCGGCGTGCTCGTCGGCGCCGGTGCGCTCGCGGAACAGGCGGAAGACGGCCCCGAGCGTGCCGCGGGCCAGGCGCCCGACCTCGGGGTCAGGGGAGGCGAAGCCGTGCATGACCACCCGGAGCAGGTTCCGGTCGGCCAGGAGGGCGACGTACGCCTCCCCCATCTCGACCTTCGCGTCGGGGCCCGGCCGCACGGCGGCGAGAGTGTCCACGACACGGTGGACGGCTTGGGTGTACAGCTCCCGGAAGAGCTGCTGCTTGGTGCCGAAGACTCGGACCACGTAGGGCTGGGAGACGCCCGCCGCACGCGCGACCTGGTCGGTGGTGGTGCCCGCGTACCCGCCCTCGGCGAAGACGGCGAGGGCCGCGTCGAGGATCTGCTCGCGGCGCTCCTCGCCTGTCATCCGCTGCTTGAGATCCATGTTGACAGGTTATCAGTCGATAATTAGCGTTCGAAGTTCGAGTTATCATCCGATGCTTACCTGGAGTCCACATGGCCATCTCGCCCCGAACGGACACGACCGGCCACGTGCCGGCAGCGCCAGCGCGACGGGTGGCGCCCATCGCGCTGGCCGTCGCCGCGGCCTCGGTGCCGATGTTCCTCGCCACGCTCGACAACCTCGTGATGACCACCGCGCTGCCCGTCCTGCACGACGAGCTCGACGCGAGCATCGAGCAACTGCAGTGGATGGTGAACGCGTACACGCTCACCTTCGCGACACTCATGGTGACCGCCGCCATGCTCGGCGACCGCTGGGGGCGGCGCCGGGTGTTCCTCGCCGGGATCGGGCTGTTCGCCGTCGCGTCCATCGCCTCGGCGCTCGCCAGCACAGCCGAGGCGCTCATCGCTGCCCGTGCCGTGCAGGGGGTCGGGGCAGCGGCGATCATGCCGCTGTCGCTCACCCTGCTCGCCGGCGCCGTCCCCGCCGCGCGCCGCGCCATGGCGATCGGCATCTGGGGCGGTGTCGCCGGGCTCGGCGTCGCCCTCGGCCCCGTGATCGGGGGCGCCGTCGTCGAGGGGATCTCCTGGCACGCGATCTTCTGGATCAACGTGCCAGTCGCCGTCATCGCCATCCCGCTCGTGCTCCGCACACTGCCCGAGTCCCGGGGCCGTCGCCAACCACTCGACCTGGCCGGCCTCGCCCTCCTCGGGGTGGGCGTGCTCGCCATCGTGTGGGCCGTCGTGCGCGGCAATGACGACGGGTGGACGTCGCCGCGCGTCATCCTCCCGCTCGCGGGCGGCGCACTCCTCATCGGCGCCTTCGTGCGGCACGCGGGGCGGGCGCCTCATCCGCTCGTGCCGCTGCGGCTGTTCCGCGCCCGCAGCTTCACGATCGCGAACATCACGGGCTTCGCGTTCTCACTCGGAATCTTCGGCTCGGTCTTCCTGCTCGCCCAGTACCTGCAAGTGGCCATGGGCTACAGCCCACTCGAGGCGGGGCTGCGCACCCTGCCGTGGACCGCGGCGCCGATGCTCGTCGCGCCCATCGCGGGCCTGCTCGCGCCACGGGTCGGCGTGCGCCCGCTACTCACCGCCGGGCTCACACTGCAGACCGCCGGCCTCGTGGTGCTCGCCGTCTCCGCGCCGAGCACCACGTCCTACTCCGCGCTGGTCCCCGGCCTGGTGCTCGCGGGCGTCGGCATGGGCCTGACCTTCGCCCCCAGCGCGACAGCGGTGCTGGCCGACCTGGCCCAGGACGACCACGGCATCGCCAGCTCGACCAACTCGACCCTGCGGGAGATCGGCGTCGCACTCGGCGTGGCGGTGCTCGTCGCGGTGTTCGAGGGGCAGGGCGGCCAGCTCACGCCCGGCGACTTCGCGACAGGCCTGCGGCCCGCCGTGCTCACCGGCGCGGCAGTCGTCGGGCTCGGGGCCGTGGCCTCGCTGCTGATGCCGGGGGCCGCCGGGCGGCACGCCACCACGACAGAGCCCGTCTCCGACGCGCGCCGCCTGAGCCGCACGACGGCCTGAGCAGCGGGCCCGAGACAACTCAGCCCCGGCACGCCGATGTGGCGCGCCGGGCCTGGGCCGTGGATGAGGGCCTGCCGTGTGCGGATGAGCCGCAGGTCAGCCCTGCGGGTCCTCGTCCTCGTCCTCGAAGTCGTCGTCCTCGGCCGGCTTGCGGTACGGGTCCGCGTCGCCGGCGTACTGCGCGGCCGCGGCGAGCGCCGCGACCTCGGCGTCCCGGCGCGCCGCCTCGTGCAGCGCGGCGTCCAGGTGCGCGGCCGTCTCCGGGACGGCGTCCAGGTGGAACTCGAGCGTCGGCGTCAGCCGGATGCCCGTCTGCTTGCCCACCTCGGAGCGGATGAGTCCCTTGGCGCTCTCGAGGGCCGCGGCCGTGCCGGCCCGCGCCTCGTCGTCTCCGTAGACGGTGTAGAACACGCTTGCGCTCTGCAGGTCGCCCGTCACACGGACGTCCGTGATGGTGACGAATCCCAGCCGCGGGTCCTTGACCCGCGTGTCGAGCATCTGCGCGACGATCTGCTGGATCCGTTCCGCGAGCTTCCTCGCACGGCCATGGTCGGCCATGATGCCCAGCCCTTCTCGCCCTCGATGAGGGCGCGTTGTCCGCAGACGCCAGGTGGCCCGCACCCGAGGGCACGGGCCACCTGACCTCTGTCAGCTACTTGCGAGGCTTCTCGCGCATCTCCCACGTCTCGATGACGTCGCCGATCTCGATGTCGTTGTAGGAGCCGAGCCCGATACCGCACTCGTAACCCTCGCGGACCTCTGTCGCGTCGTCACGGAACCGCTTGAGCGACTCGACCGTGAGGTTGTCCCCCACGACCTTGCCGTTGCGCAGCACGCGGGCCTTGGTGTTGCGCCGGATCTCCCCGGAGCGGACCAGCGAACCGGCGATGTTGCCGAACTTGGAGGAGCGGAACACCTCGCGCACCTCGGCGGTGCCGAGCTGGGCCTCCTCGTACTCCGGCTTGAGCATGCCCTTGAGGGCCGCCTCGACGTCGTCGATCGCCTGGTAGATGACCGAGTAGAACCGGACGTCCACACCCTCGCGCTCGGCGAGCTCCTCGACGCGCTCTCCGAACTTGACGTTGAACCCGACGATGACCGCGTTGTCCACGGTCGCGAGGTTGACGTCGTTCTGGGTGATCGCGCCGACGCCGCGGTGGATGACCCGCAGGTCCACGCCCTCGCCCACGTCGATCTTGAGCAGCGCGTCCTCGAGCGCCTCGACGGCGCCGGAGACGTCGCCCTTGAGGACCAGGTTGAGGGTCTCGACCTTGCCCTGCTGCAGCGCCTGCGTGAAGTCCTCGAGGCTGACGCGCTTGCGACGCTTGGCCAGGAGGGCGGCACGCTCGGCCGACTCGCGCTTCTCGGCGATCTGACGGGCGGTGCGCTCGTCAGGGGCCACCAGGAACGTGTCGCCGGCGCTCGGCACCGACGCGAGGCCGAGGACCATGACCGGACGCGCCGGCCCCGCCTCGGTCAGCGCGTTGCCGTGCTCGTCGAACATCGCCCGGACGCGGCCGTGAGCCGTGCCGGCCACGATCGCGTCACCGACGTGCAGCGTGCCGGACTGGACCAGCACTGTCGCGACGGCGCCGCGGCCCTTGTCCAGGTTCGCCTCGATGGCCACGCCGCGCGCGTCCTTGTCGGGGTTGGCCCGCAGGTCGAGCGACGCGTCCGCCGTGAGCAGCACGGCCTCGAGAAGCTGGTCGATGCCCAGGTTCTGCTTCGCGGAGACGTCGACGAACATCGTGTCGCCGCCGTACTCCTCGGCCACGAGGTTGTACTCGGTGAGCTGCTGGCGGATCTTGGCGGGGTTGGCCGCCTCCTTGTCCACCTTGTTCACGGCCACGACGATCGGCACACCGGCCGCCTGGGCGTGGTTGAGCGCCTCGATGGTCTGCGGCATCACGCCGTCATCGGCCGCGACCACGAGGATCGCGATGTCGGTGACCTGCGCGCCACGGGCACGCATGGCGGTGAACGCCTCGTGGCCCGGGGTGTCGATGAACGTGATGGCGCGGTCGACGCCCTCGTGCTCGGCGCGCACCTGGTAGGCGCCGATGTGCTGGGTGATGCCACCCGCCTCACCGGCGACGACGTCCGTGCGACGGATCGCGTCGAGGAGCTTGGTCTTACCGTGGTCGACGTGGCCCATGACGGTGACCACCGGCGGCCGCGGCTGCAGCTCGTCGTCGCCCTCCGCGTCGAGCTCGGCGTCCAGGTCGATGTCGAAGGCCCCGAGCAGCTCGCGGTCCTCCTCCTCGGCCGAGACCATCTCGATGACGTAGCCAAGCTCCTGGGCGAGCGTGCCGAACGTGTCCTCGTCCAGCGACTGGGTCGCGGTCGCCATCTCACCGAGGTGGAACAGCACCGTGACCAGGCTGGCGGGGTTCGCGTCGATCTTGTCCGCGAAGTCGTTCAGCGACGAGCCGTGGCGCAGGCGGACGACGGTCTTGCCGTTGCCGCGCGGGACCTGCACGCCACCCAGCGAGGGGGCCTGCATCTGCTCGAACTCTTGACGCTTCGCCCGCTTGGACTTCCGCCCACGGACGGGGCGCCCTCCTGCGCGGCCGAAGGCGCCCTGCGTGCTGCCACGACCGGCGCCACCCGGACGGCCACCGCCGCCGGGACGGCCGGCGAAGCCACCGCCACCCGGGGCGCCACCGGGG
>JAEWEI010000091.1 GCA_023389545.1 Actinomycetes bacterium
GGACGCTGGTGAACGACAGCCGCAGGCCGCGCGCGCTGATCGCCAGGCCGGCAGGGGCGATGTGGCCCGTGCGCCGGTCTGATCCGGCGTGCACCCGCACCCACAGCGCGCCGGGGTCGCTGCCTTGTAGGCCCTGCACAACCCAGGACCGCGCGGCGAGCCAGGCCTGCACCGCATGTCGTGCGGCCTCGGGCATTGGCGCGTCCAGCACACGCGGGCCGACAGCGTCGGACACCCGCAGGGCCGCCAGCTCGTCCTCACCGGCGCCCGTGGCCGCGAGGAGGCTCACGTGCGCGACGAAGCGCGCCCACACCGGCGGCAAGACGCTGCGGGGCCGGCCCGAGGAGACCGCGGCGATCAGCGCCCTGCCGCGATCGGCGTCCCGCTCCGCCCGTGGCGCCGTGGGCAACATGAGCGCTTTCCCCGGATCTGCCAGGTCAGGCGCCCCGAGGTGGTCGCGGGTGAAGGCCACGAGGGCGCGGGCCGCGCTGGCCCGCGCCCGCTGCGCCGAGACCGTGGAATCGGCGCGAGAGGCCAACCAGTCCCCCAGCGTCACGGGATCGAGCGCCAGCCGTGCTGTGCCGGCGTGGGGCACGTCGAGCTCGTGGACGAACGCCTCGAGGTCCCGGAGCGCCCACCGCCGCTGACGGACGGTGGCTGGCGCCGCGTCGAGCCGGGCGAGGTACGCCTCGACGACCTCCCCGAACGACTGGGCCCTGCCCAGCGATCTGCTCATCGCTCGATGATAACGGAACCAACGGGGTTGGTCCTCAGCCCGCGCGTAGCGCGTGCATGGCCTGGCGGGCGGGCAAGAGCGGCGCGAGGCGCATGCTTCCGTTATCAGGAACGCGCAGGTGGGCGCGGGCCGAGGAAGGCGCGCTGCGGACCCGGCCACCTCGGCGGCAATCGGCGGGCTGGCCTGACGGCCCGGCGGTCCGGCTCAGCCGGAGTGGGCGCTCAGAACAACACGGGCTGATCCACCTCGAACGACGCCGCTCCCCCACCGGGCGCTGACTCCGGGATGCTGCCCGCCGGGTAGCTCCCTTCCTCGGGCCGCTCCCCCGCGCCAGACGGGCTGCCAGGGCCCCGGTGATCGACGCCCGCTGAGAACCCGTGCGCCTCCAGCAGGGGCCGCGTCCGCGCCCACAGCCAGTTCTTGTACTCGACCGGCACGTAGGCGCCACGGCCGTACAGACGGCGGTAGCGGGCGACCAGCGCAGGCTGCTCCCGGGCCAGCCAGCGCAGGAACCACGGCTTCACCGAGCCCCGCAGGTGCATCGGCAGCACGGTCACCCCCGTGGCGCCCGCGTCGGCCAGAGCGCCGAGAAGCCCGTCGAGGTGCTCCTCGGAGTCCGTGAGCCACGGCATGACCGGGGCGACGAAGACGCCGCACGGCAGGCCCGCGTCACGCACCGCGCGAATCAGCTCGAGCCTCGCCTGCGGCAACGGCGTGCCCGGCTCGACGGACTGCTGGAGCGCGGGGTCGAGCACCGCGAGCGAGACCGCGATGCCCACCGGGACCTGTCGCGCCGCCTCCGCCAGGGCTGGCAGGTCCCGGCGCATCAGCGGCCCCTTGGTCGTGAGCGAGAACGGCGTGCCCGACGAGGCGAGCGCGTCGATGATGCCCGGCATCAACCGGTACCGGCCCTCAGGACGCTGATACGGGTCGGTGTTCGTGCCCAGTGCCACATGCTCACGCTGCCAGGACGGGCGCGCCAACTCGGCGCGCAGCACCTCGACCACGTTCGTCTTGACGACGATCTGCGTCTCGAAGTCGCGCCCCGCGTCCAGCTCCAGGTACTCGTGCGTGGACCGCGCGTAGCAGTAGGCGCAGGCGTGCACGCAGCCGCGCATCGGGTTCACGGTCCAGCGGAACGGCAACGTCGACGCCTCGGGCACCTTGTTCAGCGCGCTCTTGGCCGCGACCTCGTGGAAGGTCACCCCGGCGAAGTCTGGCGTGCGCACGCTCCGCAGCAGGCCCGACAGCGCGAGCCCGGGAAGCGCACCGCCATCCCCCGCTGCCACCGCCTGCCCGTCCCACCGCACGGCACGAGTCGAACATGCGTTCGATCGGGTGTCAACAGCGCAGGCCAGGCCCCCGTCAGACCGCCGGGACCACCCGCGGCCACCAGTCCACGGCGGGCGGCTCCCACGCCGCCGCGTCCGCGTCCCGCTGCTCGCCTGAGCGGATGTCCTTGACCTGGTCCGCGCCCCGCACCCCGTCCTCGCCGATCGTCCCGGGGAACCACACGAACGGGATGGCGCGACGGTCCGCATGCCGGATCTGCTTGCCGAACTTCGCGGCGGCGGGCGCCACCTCCACGGGGATCCCCCGGCTGCGCAGGCTGCGCGCCACGGCGTCCGACTCCGCCCGCGTCTCCTCCGACGTCACGGCGACCAGCACCGCGCTCGGCACTGGGCGCGTCGCGCGGACCAGGCCCGCGCCGAGCAGCCGCGAGACCAGGCGCGTCACGCCGATGGACAGCCCCACCCCCGGGTAGGTCGTGGCGCCGTCCGACGCGAGCGTGTCGTAACGGCCGCCCGAGCAGATCGAGCCCAACTGCTCGTGGCCGACGAGCACCGTCTCGTAGACCGACCCGGTGTAGTAGTCGAGGCCGCGCGCGATCTTCAGGTCGGCGACGACGACGCCAGGCGCACGCTCGGCAGCCGCGCGCACCAGCGCGCCCAGCTCCTCAAGCCCCTCGTCCAGCAGCTCCGACGTCACCGCGTGCGACGCCGCCAGCTCGCGAACCCGGGTAATCACCGAGTCGTCCGAGCCGGAGATCGCCGCGAGCTCGAGGCATGCGCGCGCCTGTTCCGCGGTGGCGCCGGTCTCGGAGGCCAGCAGGCCGGCCACAGCGTCCGCGCCGATCTTGTCCAGCTTGTCGATGGAGCGCAGCACGCCCTCGACGTCCTCGAGGCCCAGCCCGCGGCAGAACCCCTCGGCGACCTTGCGGTTGTTCACCAGGATCCGGACCGGCGGGACGCCGATGTCGCGCAGCGAGCCGAGTGCCTCGGCCATCACCAAGGGCAGCTCGACCTCGTAGTGGTAGGGCAGCGCGCCCGCCCCGACCACGTCGATGTCCGCCTGCACGAACTCGCGGAACCTGCCGTCTTGCGGCCGCTCGCCACGCCACACCTTCTGAATCTGGTAGCGCTGGAAGGGGAACGCGAGGTGGCCGGAGTTCTCGAGGACGTACCGGGCGAATGGCACGGTCAGGTCGAAGTGCAGACCGAGCTGGCCCGCCCGGTCGTCCTCAGCCGAGGCCGGGTCCTCCTGCAGGCGGCGCAGCACATAGACCTCCTTAGAGGTCTCCCCCTTGCGCAGCAGCTGGTCGAGCGGCTCGACAGCACGAGTCTCAATCCCGGCGAAGCCGTGCAGCTCGAACGTGCGGCGCAGCGCGTCCAGGACGTGCTGCTCGACGATGCGGCCGTCGGGCAGCCACTCAGGGAATCCGGACAAGGGGGTGGGGCGTGCCATGAGGCCTCATCTTGCCAGGTACGGGTTGCGCCCCAACTCGTCGTCCATCGTGGTGCCCGGCCCGTGGCCCGGCAGCACCACCGTGTCGCCGGGCAGCGCGCGCACCACCTCGCGGAGCGTCCGCGCCATGACCTGGTCGTCGCCGCCGGGCAGGTCAGTGCGCCCGACAGTCCCCGAGAAGAGGACGTCTCCGGTGAAGGCGACAGGCGCCGGCAGCACGTCGAGCAGGTAGAGCGTCGCACCCTCGGTATGGCCAGGGGCGTGCCTCGCCACGAGGCGCAGCCCGCCGAGCTCGAGCACCTCGTCCGCGGACCGGCCGTCCTGCCCGGGCTCGGCCCCGAACGGCTCGACACGCGCGGGCGCCCGGTAGTCGGCGGGTGAGACGCCCACAGCCGCCAGGGACTGCGCCAGCGGCCCAGCAGGATCGTGCGCGCTCCCCAGGCCCAGCGTGCCGAAAGGGTCGGCGAGGCGGTACGCGTCAGCCCGGTGCAGCCGCAGGGGGATGCCGTACTCCTCGGTGAGCTCCGCCGCGTCCCAGGTGTGGTCCACATGCCCATGGGTCGCGAGCACCGCGACCGGGACCAGGCCGTTCTCCTCCACTGCGCGGCGCACGCCAGCGGCCGCGCCGCCGCCGGGGTCCACGATGACGCACGTCCTGTCATCCGCGGCGAGCACGTAGCAGTTTGCTCCGAAGACGGGGGCGACGACCGTGATGAGCTGCATCGGCCCACCGTACCCAGCGGGCGCCGAGCCCTCGCCGCGACGGCTCCGGGCGTTTCCCGTCGTGGCGTGGCGCCCAAGGCCCCCGTGTTGCCTAGACTGTCGGGGTCAGGAGCGCGGGACCGCTGGCCATGGTGTTCACCAGATGTCAGCAGGCCGCCCGTCGTCGAGGAGTGTGCGTGGCACCGAGCAAGCGCGAGTACGAGCGTCGTCGGTACGAGAAGTGGCAGCAGCGGCAGGCGGCGCGTGAGGCGCGTCGTCGGCGCCAGCGCGCACTGATCGCCGCCGTCGTCGTCGGCGTGCTCGTCGTGGGCGCCGGGGTGGCTGCCGCCATCGTGACGGTGGGCCGCTCCGACGACGCGTCGCCCGCCGCCGAGACCGGCAGCCCGTCAAGCGACGCGCTCGTGCCCGACGCCTCCCTCGCGGAGGGACGCACCTGGTCAGGGACCCTGCGCACCAGCCAAGGCGACATCGGCCTCGAGCTCGACGGGGCGAGCGCCCCGCAGGCGGTGGCGAACTTCGTGACCCTCGCGCGCGACTCGTACTTCGACTCGACCGCCTGCCACCGCCTGGTGACCACCGGGATCAAGGTGCTGCAGTGCGGCGACCCGACGGGCACCGGCACCGGCGGCCCGGGCTACTCGTGGGGCCCCATCGAGAACGCGCCAGCCGACGACTTCTACCCGGCCGGCACCATCGCCATGGCCCGGGTCGGCGGCGACGGCGAGTCGATGGGCAGCCAGTTCTTCCTCGTTTACGAGGACTCGACCATCCAGTCCGACGCGGCTGGTGGATACACGGTGTTCGGCCGCATCACGTCCGGTCTGGACGTGGTGCAGGCAATCGCTGACGCGGGGAACGGGGACGACGGAGTCGCCCCCGCCCTCGACGTCATCATCGAGGGAGTGGAGACCCAGTGACCGAGAACTTTGCCGCCCAGGAGCGCGAGCGCGACGAGGTCGCCGGGTCCACCGTCCCGGAAGGCGAAGCCGCCGCAGCGGCGCCCGCCGACACGGGCGCGCCGGAGGCCGAGCCTGCCGCCGAGGCCCCGCGTCCCGCCACGCCGACCGGCCCGCGACCCACGCCCCGCCCGATCC
>JAEWEI010000094.1 GCA_023389545.1 Actinomycetes bacterium
GGGATCACCTCAGGGCTGCTGCTCGTCCTGGCGCTGCTGTCCGCCGTCGCCCCGTTCGCGACCGACCTCTACCTGCCGGCCTTCCCGACGATGGCCGCCGAGCTCGCCACCGACGCCACCAGCGTGCAGCTCACCCTCACCGCGTTCCTCGTCGGCATCTCAGCCGGCCAGCTCGTCTTCGGGCCGCTCTCCGACCGGGTCGGCCGCGTCCGGCCGCTCCTGGCCGGCGCCGTGCTGTGCGTCGCGGCGAGCATCGTCGCAGCGACCGCCCCCACCGTCGAGATCCTCGTCGCGGCGCGACTCGTGCAGGGGCTCGCCGGCGCCGCCGGGATGGTCATCGGCCGGGCGATCATCAGCGACCTGTCCTCCGGCAAGGCAGCCGCCCGCGCGTTCAGCCTCATGATGCTGGTCGGCGGCATCGCCCCCGTCATCGCCCCGCTGCTCGGCAGCCTGCTCGTCGGCTCCCTGGGGTGGCGCGGCCTGCTGTGGATCGTGGTGGCCCTCGCCGTCGCGATGCTCATCGGAGTGGCAGTCGTGGTCCGCGAGACGCACCCCGCCGCGCGCCGCGCCGAGCTGCGGGAGCTGCGCGCACGGACGTCCGCAGGGAAGGGCGAGCTCCGGACACGCGCGTACCTCGGCAACACCCTCGCGTTCGGCTTCGCGTTCGCCGTGATGATGGCTTACATCTCGGCGTCGCCGTTCGTCTACCAGGTCCAGATGGGGCTGAGCGAGGTGCAGTACGGCGTGGCCTTCGGCGCCAACGCCCTCGCGCTCGCGGTGGTCAGCGGCATCTCCGCGCGGCTCGCCGCGACCCGCTCCGTGCGCGGCCTGCTCGGCCTCGGGCTCACGCTCGTGCTGCTCTCGGCTGTCGCGGTCCTCATCATCGCGCTGGCGCCCGTGCCCGCCGGCTGGCTCGCCCTGCCGCTGTTCGTCGCCGTCGCCAGCCTCGGCCTGGTGTTCGGCAACGCGACGGCCCTGGCCCTCGCCGCCGCCCGCCATGCCGCGGGCCTCGCGTCGGCGGTGCTCGGCGCGCTGCAGTTCGCCCTCGCCGGGCTCGTCTCCCCGCTCGTCAGCCTCGGTGGCCAGGACACTGCAGTGCCGCTCGGCGGCATCATGACCGGCCTCGCCGTCATCGCGCTGGGCTGCTTCGCGGTGGCCCGTCGCGGTGCTCAGCGCCCCGACGTCGCGGCCGCCCTGGGGGGCTGAGGCTCAGGCCTCAGCCGCAGTCGTCGCAGACGCCCGTCGCCGGGAGGGTCATCGAGCACGTCGGGCAGATCGCGGTGGGGGCCTCCCGCACCGGCGCCGGGCGCGTGACAGGCGTCCGGGCGGGACGGGGGGCGCGCGGGGCGCGGGCCGCCGGCGCCTGCCGTCCTGCCGACGCCGGCTCGGTCACCTCGAAGCCCCGCTTGCGCAGGATCGCGACGGCGCCGAGGGCGCCACCGTTGAACTCGTCCGACGTGGCGAGCCGGCCAGTGGCGAAGCGGTGCGCGACCCCGAGGATCGCCTTCGAGTCGTAGCTGCGGGCCTCGTGGACCAGCGTGTACTCGCGTGACGGGCCGAAGCCGTAGACCTTGAGGAAGGCCTCCCCACCACGGGAGTCGTACTCGGCGATCGCTTGCAGGATGTGCTGTCTCGACACGGAGGAAAACGTGGCCACGGTGAAACAGCCTACGACTTGACGGCCGCCGCCCAGTCCGCGACCTGTGCCCGCGCGGCGCCTCCCGGGGCGGCAGGCGGCTGACGGCGGCCGTTCGTGCAGGTCGTCGCGTGTGGGTTACGTTCACACGATGCTGATGCTCACACCGACGCTCGAGCTCGGCCGATCCCGCCGATGAGCACAGCGAGTGTGATCGGCGGTGGCCCCGCGGGTTTGATCGCCGCCGAGACGCTGGCCGGGGCCGGTGTGGCCGTCACCGTGTACGACCGGATGCCCTCGGTGGGCCGCAGGTTCCTCCTCGCGGGCCACGGCGGGCTGAACATCACGCACTCCGAGGCCCGCGACCGGATGCTGGCCCGATACGGCCGGTCGGCTGACCGGTTGGCGCCGATGCTCGAGGTGTTCAGCCCGCAGGACCTGCGCGACTGGTGCGCGAGCCTGGGCGAGCCGACGTTCGTCGGGTCGAGCGGGCGAGTCTTCCCGCAGGCGTTCCGGGCCACCCCCTTGATGCGCGCATGGCTGGCGCGGCTGGCCGAGCTGGGGGTGCGGATCGAGACGCGCCATCGCTGGATGGGCTGGGCCGGCGACGCCGATGGGCTGCGCTTCACCCGGGCCGACGGCGAGGCGGTCGAGGTCGCGCCGGACCTGACGGTCTTCGCGCTCGGCGGCGCGTCGTGGCCCCGGCTCGGCGCCGACGGCGGCTGGGTCGACCTATTCACCGAGCGCGGCGCCGAGGTGACACCCCTGCAGGCCGCGAACGTCGGGGTGCAGGTCACCTGGACGGAGACCTTCGCTGACCGGTTCGTGGGGAACCCGCTGAAGAACGTCGGGCTGACGGTGCCGGGGAGTGGTCAGCAGGCCCGCGGCGACGCCATGGTGACGAAGACCGGCGTCGAAGGCGGCCCCGTCTACGCGATCGGCGCCCCGATCCGCGACGCCCTCGACGCCGACGGGGAGTGCGTCCTCCAGGTCGACCTCCGCCCCGACCTCGGCGTCGACCAGTTGGCCGATCGGCTACGCCACCGCCGGCCCAAGGACTCGGCCTCGACCTGGCTGCGCCGCCTCGGCCTCGACCCCGTCGCCATCGCCCTGCTGCGGGAGTCGCGCGGCGGCGCGCTGCCAAGCGACGCCACCGTGATGGCGAGCCTGGTCAAGGCGGTCCCCGTCATGGTCACCGCGACGATGCCCATTGACCGGGCCATCTCCACGGCGGGCGGCCTCGCCTGGTCGGAGGTCGACGACTCGCTGATGATGCGGCGGCTGCCCGGCACATTCGTCGCAGGCGAGATGCTCGACTGGGAGGCGCCGACCGGCGGCTACCTGTTGCAGGCGTCGTTCAGCACGGGAGTCGTCGCGGCGCAGGGCGCGCTGGCGTGGCTCCGGGGTGACGCCGTCACTCATCCCACTCCGCATAGCCGATCTCGTAGAGGCAGTTGACCGGGTCATCCGTGGCCCCGCCCTCGGGGAATGCCCTCCGGGCAAGTTCTGCGAACGTCTCATCTTGAGCCCAGTCGACGTCGTATTTCGTCAGGCACTCGCGCAGCGCTGGCAGTAACGCGGCTTCGCGACGTTCGCGGAACGCGACGACGTCCGGGGACTCGACCTGCCAGAACTGGTCCACGAATTGGGCGTGCTCGACATAGCACTGATCGGCGGCGGACATGGTTTGACCGGCAGCATCGTCGACGGCGATGTCGTAGGGGATGAACGCCACGCCGTCCTTCTCCTGCGGTGCCGAGACTGTCACGGCGTAGCCCTGGCCGCGCATGCAGTCGACGGCGGCGCTGATGGCGGATTCATAATCCGCGTAGTTGACGTCACCGTCCTCCAGGAGCTTGAGCTGTGCCGCGCCAGCCCCGGCCTGACGAGCCGCCTCAACGGCCGTGACGGGTGGAGCGGCGTCGTGTTGATCGGCAGGGGCTGTCGTGCCCAACCCTGTCGGGGCAGGCGCGGAGCATGCGCCGACCGCGATCACGCACGACAGAACTGCCCACAGTCGCAGCGTCGTGGTCGCGAAGCGCATCGCAGTCAGGCCGATCTCGAGAAGTCCAGGTGGCCGGGTAGTTTCTGCCCGTCGCCCGCCCTCGGCGGCGGCAAGTCCGGGTGAGTCTCCGCAAGTTAACGCCCTCGCCGACTGTCGGCAACGCCCATTCTGGTCACAGCCAGAAAAACCGCTGACGGGAGTGGCGGTCGCCGGCTCTGGCTGGCGGGCGCGGGGATGTCCCACGATGCGAGCAGTCACAGTCCGGCGGCCAATGACCGCCTTGCCGTTGAGGCTCATATCGCCAGGCCGGTCCCTGGCGCTGTCACGCTGGGGCCACTTGGCGCATAAGGGGGTATGGGGATGGACGAGCCGACCGACGACGAGCTGCTGGCGCGGTCGGTGTTGCGGCCGCAGGTGTTCGGTCTGCTCTATGAGCGCCATTCCGGTGCGGTGTTCCGCTTCCTGTCCCGGCGCTGCGGCCCGGGGGCTGCCGAGGACCTCGTCGGGGACGTGTTCGTCGCGGCGCTCGAGGCTCGGGTGCGTTACCGCCCTCATGCGAGCGGATCGGCGCTTCCGTGGCTGTACGGCATCGCCGGCAACGTCGTGCGGGCACATCTGCGTCGCCAACGTCCGAGCGCGATGGTCGACCCGGACGTGGGGGTGGACTGGGACGCGGTCGACGAGCGCGTCGATGCCCGGGCTGCGCGGGAGGAGTTGCGCACAGCGCTCGCCTCACTGACACCGTCCGAGCACGAAGCCTTCCTCCTGGTCGCCTGGGAAGGGCTGAGCCCTGCCGAGGCCGCCGAGGTGCTCGGGGTGACGCCGACTGTCATCCGCACTCGCGTGAGTCGTGCCCGGAGCCGCGCGCGAACCGCGCTGAACACGCCACCCCTTCCTGCTCTCTGACGGAGGACGACCATGAACCTGGATGCTCTGGCCAAGGTCGCGGGCGACGTCGCGGACGCCACGCCCGACGATCTCACCGTGGGTCGCCAGCGGCTGGAGCGCGCAATGCGTGCAGCAGACGCCCGAGTGAGCGCCGTGCGGCGCCGCCGCCAGCGCCGCAGGGGGATCGGGGCCCTCGTGGGCGCTGCCGCGACCATCGCGGTGGTGATCGCCGCGCCCCTGTTCTCCGCTGCCCCGGCCTCGGCTCAGGAGGTGCTGCTCGCAGCCGCCGATGCCGCCGGCCGGCAGGCCGACGACACGGCCAACGCCGCGTACTGGCACGTGGTGTCCGAAGTCGACTACCCCGACACTGAGCCGTTCCGGCGCGAGATCTGGCAGGCGCGCACCGGTCTGAGCGTCCTACGTGACGCCTCCGTCGCGGCCCAGGCTGCACAGTCGGACGGCGCGACAGCACTCGACCCGGCGCTCATCCGCACGCAGGGCCTCAACGAGTCCGCCACCTTTGTCGTGGGGGGCGAGTCGCTGACCTGGTCGGACCTCGACGCGCTGCCGACGGACGCGGGCCGACTGGAGGCCGTCCTCCGCGAGAAGGTCAGCGGGCACACCTCGGGCGACGACAACGAACTCTGGGAGAGCGTCACCGGCCTGCTGCGGGAGAGCCCCGCATCCCCGGAGCTGCGCCGCGCCCTCTGGCAGGTCGCCGCCACGATCCCTGGCGTCGAGCTGCTCGGTCCCGCGATCGACTCAGCCGGCCGCAAGGGGACCGCCATCGAGCGGAACGGGCTCGATGACGGCTGGTACCGGGTCGTCTACATCCTCGACCCCGCCGACGGCGGCCTGTTCGAGACCCAGAACATCGACGCCGACGGCACGGTCGTCTACCGGTCGACCGAGCTGACACAGGAGCCAACCGACACCGCGCCCACTGCGCAGCCGCCGATCTGCGGACCGGGCTCCTCCCCGGAGCGTGGCTGCTGACGGCAGCGGGGGCGCGTGCAGTCCATCGAGCGTTGCCAGGATGAGGGAGGAACTCATGAGGACTCCAGAGACTCAGCGCGGCCCTAGGTCCTCCTGGGAGCTGATGGCCTGCCTGCTGGCGATCAGCACCCTGACCGCCGGCTGTGGTCAGTCGCAAGACCCGGACAGCGTGGGTCTCCCCGCAGTGGACGTCGCGGCTCGATATGGGTATGACCCGTCATCGGCCGCGATGAGCCCGGTGTTCGCCCTCGTTCCCGAGTACAAGGATCCGAAGGATGGGTACGCGCGCGATGTGCTCGCGTCGAAGTGCCTCGAGGGCGTGGTGGAGTATCGAGCCGTCGCGCCCGGGTCGTCGGCGAGCCTGATCGACGAGCGCACTGGCCAACTCACATTTGACGAGGACGTCGC
>JAEWEI010000102.1 GCA_023389545.1 Actinomycetes bacterium
CTGCGCACCTCCCTGCGCCGGATCGCCGCCTCCGCGATCGTCCTGCTCGGCGTCGAGTTCATCGTCCTGCCCATCTACGCGCTCGACCTGGCCACCGGCAACGCCACTGCCAGGACCTCGGCGGCGCTCCTCATGACTGGCGGAGGCGCGTACCTGATCGCCCGCCTCGTCCTGGTCTTCGCCGGCGCAGGGCTGCTGGGCTTCTTCCTGTACCGCTTCGCGGGCAAGGGCGCCGAGCGCCACCTGGTCTATCTGGCCACCAGCGCCTTCGTCCTCGTCATCGCCTCCGAGACCATCGGGCGCCTCCTCTTCTACTCCTCCTTCGAGCGCATCGGCATGTGACCCACTCCCCCTCGGCAAGGCGGCATCTCATGAGCACCACCCTCGACGGGAACCGGCTGATCGGCGCCCGGCTCGACTCGTTCGCGGCCGCGTACGGCTTCCTCTCGCGCCTGTTCCTGGCGCCGGCGGACGCTGATCTGTGCGCACGGCTCGCCGAGCCGGGACTCCTCGACGAGTGGCCGCTCGAGGCGGATGCCGCGACTGCGGAAGGGCTGCGCATGCTGGGCAGCGCGGTCGGGGCCGGGGGCGCCGAGCCCACGGACCCGACCGCGCTGGCCCGCGACTACCAGGCGCTCTTCGTGGGCCCGGGCCACCTGCTCGCCACTCCGTATGAGTCGGTGTACCGGACGGTGGACCGCTTGCTGTTCGACGAGCCCACCCTGCAGGTCCGGGCCACGTACCGCGCCTTCGGGTTGGAGGCCCCGCGCCTCAACCGCGAGCCGGACGATCACCTGGGCCTCGAGCTGAACTTCCTCAGCCACCTGTGCGTGCGCGGCCTGGACGCGTTGTCGCAGGACGACGGGCCGATGCTCGACTCGATCTTCGCGGCCCACTCCGCGTTCCTCACCGACCACGTGCTGGCCTGGGCGCCGGAGTGCCTGGACCTGGTGGCCGAGCACGCCCGCACTGACTTCTACCGTGGCGTCGCGGCGCTCACGCGCGGCGCCCTGGAGCAGGCCAAGGCGTCCTTCGTGGCATGACGGCGGGGAGGGCTCCGGGGGCCGGCCTGGTGCCGTGATCGCTCCCGCAGGTCGTTAGCCTGGCGGAATGAGTGTCATCCGCGAGCTCCGGCAGCTCCTTCGCCTCCCGGGGTTCCGTCGACTGTTCATCGTGCGGCTGAGCAGCCAGGCCGGTGACGGGCTCTTCCAGGTGGGCCTCGCGACGCTCTTCTTCTTCAACCCGGAGCAGCAGTCGACAGCCGGTGACGTGGCCATCGCGTTCGCGGTGCTGCTGCTGCCGTTCACCCTGGTGGGCCCGTGGGCGGGCGTGCTGCTGGACCGGTGGCGCCGCCGTCAGGTGCTGCTGGTGGGCAACCTGGTGCGGGCTGTGATCGCGCTGGTCATCGCGGTGCTGATGGTGACGGCAGGCGTCGGCCCCGCGGTGTACGTGCTGGCGCTCCTGGCGCTGTCGGTCAACAGGTTCCTGCTGTCGGCGTTGTCCGCGTCGTTGCCCCGCGTGGTGGACGGGCCGCTGCTGCTGACCGCCAACTCCCTGACGCCCACGCTCGGCGCGGGGGCGGTGGGCGTGGGCGGCGCCATCGGGCTCGGCCTGGGCCTGGTGCTGCCCAGTGGCCCGGTGGGCGACGCCGGGGCGGTGGTCGTCGCCAGCCTGGTGTACGTCACGGCTGGCTGCCTGGCGCTGCGCATCGGGCGCGATGCCCTCGGGCCGGAGGCGGTCGCCAGCTCGTCGCAAGTGCTCGCGCAGGTCAAGGAGATGGGGCGGGGCCTGGTCGCGGGCGCCCGGCACCTGATCGCGCGGCGCACCCCTGCGGCGGCGCTCAGCGTCATGGCGGCCTCGCGGTTCCTCTACGGCGTGGCGTTCATCGCGAGCATCCTCATCAGCCGCAACCTGCTTGCCGACCCGAGTGATGCGGCGGCAGGGCTGGCGGTGTTCTCGCTCGTGCTGACCGCGTCGGCCGTGGGCTTCGTCCTCGCGGCCGTGCTCACGCCGGTGCTGACGCCCCGCATCGGCCCGCACACCTGGATCGTGCTGTGCCTGTTGCTCGCCGCGGCCACGCAGACGATGCTGGCCGTCACTGTGGACCGGGTCCCGTTGCTGGTGTGCGCGGCGGCGCTAGGGCTCGCGGCGCAGGGCGCGAAGATCGCCGTGGACACGATCGTGCAGCGGGACACCGCCGACGAGTTCCGGGGCCGCGCGTTCGCGCTGTACGACGTGATGTACAACGCCGCGTTCGTGGGCGCCGCGGCCCTCGCGGCCGTCGCCCTCCCCGACACCGGCTGGTCCCGGGCCGTCTTCGTGGCCCTCGCGGTGGGGTACGCGGCCGCTGCGCTGGGCTACCGCGCCACCACTGCCCACGCCGTCGCCTCCCACGAGGCCGAGGGCCCTGCGGCGCTGCCCCGGGGGCCGCGCGCGCAGGGCGTCGAGGGCGGCTGACGGGACCCCACACCAGGGGCGCGCACACCGGCGATCCTGCGTAGTCTCGCGAAGGTGAGCGATCTCTCATCTGGAGTGCTGCGGGCAGCAGCACTGGCAGGGGCGGCAGCCGATCCCGACCGGGTCGTCCGGACGCCCGATCTGAGCGGCGACCTGCATGCGCGGGCGGTGATCGCCAGCGACCTGTCGTTCACGATCTCCGACCCGCACTCGCCGGACGATCCGATCATCTGGCTGAACCCGGCCTTCGAGCGGCTCACCGGCTACTCGCCCACGGACATGCTGGGCCGCAACTGCCGCGTGCTGCAGGGCCCGCGGACGGACCGGACAGTGGTGGCCCGGATCCACCAGGCACTCGAGCAGGGCCACACCGTCGCGGACACCCTGCTCAACTACCGCAAGGACGGCACGCCGTTCTGGAACCAGGTGGTGATCAGCCCGGTGTACGACGCCGACGGGCGGCTGACCCACTACGTGGGCATCCAGGCCGACGTGACAGCGCGCGTCGAGCAGGAGCGCGCGCGGGACGCGGCGCTCGGCGAGGCCCAGGCCTCCCGGGCCCGCATGCACCTGCTCGCGCAGGTCAGCGAGGAGATCGCGCGCAGGCTCGACTACGACGACGCCCTGGTGGCCCTCGCGGAGATCGCCGTGTCCCGGCTGGCGACCTGGGGGTTCATCGTCGTCACCAACGAGCGGGGACGGCTCGAGCGGCTGCACGTGGCGGCCCGGCACCCGGTGCGCGCGCAGGACGCCCACGACCTCGAGGTCGGGGACCCGTCGTGGGTGATGCGCTCGGCGGCCTTCGAGCTGGCCCGCGCGAACGACAGCCGATTCGACGCCCGCCCCTTCTCCATCGACGTGGAGGCCCTCGCCCAGCAGGTGCCCGGACACCGGCTAGAGGTGCTGCGCCGCCTGGGGCTGGGCGCCGCGCTGGCCGTGCCGCTGCGCGCCCGCGACCACTTCATCGGCGCCCTGTGCCTTCTGCACGACTCCGTGGACGGCTTCACGGCCGAGGACGTGGTGACAGCGGCGCACGTCGGCCAGCGGGCCGCCCTCGCGCTCGACAACGTGCGGCTCTACCTGCGGGAGCGCTCGGCGGCGCTCACGTTGCAGCACAGCCTGCTGCCCGATGTGCCCACCGTCCCTGGCCTGGACGTCGCCGCGTCCTACCTGCCGGCGTTGCACCGGGCGGAGGTCGGGGGCGACTGGTTCGACGTGATGCCGCTGCCCGATGGCGCCATCGGGCTCGCCGTCGGGGACGTGGTGGGCCATGACCTGGCGGCTGCCGCGTCGATGGGCCAGCTCCGCTCGGTGCTGCGCTCGCACGCGTGGAGCGGCGCCCAGGCCGGGCGTGTCATCGCGCACCTGGACGAGCTGGTGCGCGGCCTGGGCATGGCCGACTTGGCGACCTGCGTGTACCTGCGGCTCGAGCGCCCACCGGAGCCGGCGAGGCCACCGTCCGACACCGCGGCATCCGACACCGCGGCATCCGACAGTGCCGCATCCGGCGCCGCGGCGTCCGCCCGCCAGCCGTCGCCGGACCGGATCACGTACTCGCGCGCAGGCCACCCACCGCCGCTGATCCGGCTGCCTGGCGGCGAGGTGCTGCCGTTGGACCAGGCGCTGACCACCCCGGTGGGCGTCGTCAACCTCCGCTCGCCCGATCC
>JAEWEI010000156.1 GCA_023389545.1 Actinomycetes bacterium
GGGTGGATCAGGCGGTCCTTGATGAACTGCCAGATGATCCGGGTCATCTCGTCGCCGTCGAGCTCGACGACCGGCCCGACAACCTTGATCTTCGCCATGCGTTGGCTCTCCTGTGCTCTCGTGAGTGCTCGTGGCCGACGGGGCGCGCCACGAGGCCGACGGGGTCCGCCGCCCAGATTACTCGACATCAAGAGACCTGGGGCCCGTGTGCCTGACGTGTTCTCCGGGTGCGGTTCCGCAGGCGCCTCCGCATGCTGGGAGTCTCAGCCGCTGCGCGACCAGCGGACTGGGCGGCACGCCCCCGTGCCGTCCCGTCCGCGAGCCGCGACTCATGACAGGAATCGCCATGTCTGAGCCGAAGGACACGACAGGGACCCCCGGTGAGCAAGGCCGCCCGACGGCCTCGGACGCCGCGGCGCAGGCCGCCGAGCGCCAGGACAAGGCGCGACGGCGCCCCGGGGCGGGGCTCGGCGCGATCCGCGAGTCGGTCGCCTACCGGATCCCCGACGCCAAGCCCGAGCTCAGCCCCGCGCTGATCGCCAAGCTCGGCGCCGAGGCGTTCGGCAGCTTCGTCGTGGTCCTCGCCGGCCTGGGCGTCGCCCTCTACGCCGGCTTCACCGGGCTGGGCGGCGGGCCGCTCGCCGTGGGCCTCGCGTTCGGGCTCGGCTACCTCGCCGCCGCCATCGCCGTCGGCCACGTCTCGGGGGCGCACTTCAACCCCGCCCTGACGCTCGGCGCCGCGATCGCCCAACGCGTCCCGTGGCGCGACGTCATCCCGTATTGGGTCGCGCAACTCGTGGGCAGCGCCTTCGCCGCCGCCGTGCTTTTCGTCGCGATCGCCAGCTTCCCCGCCCTGGGCGGGGCTGAGCGGACCTTCTTCGCCACCGTCGCCAACGGGTTCGGCGAGCACTCGCCCATCGCGGCAGTCTCGGGCGCCGCTGGCGAGGGCTTCGGCATGTGGGGCGCGCTGCTCATCGAGTGCGTGGTCACCGCCGTCTTCGTGGGGGTGGCCTTGGGCTCCACCGACCGGCGCTCGAACCCGGCGCTCGCCCCGTTCTCCATCGGCCTCATCCTGGCGGTGATGCTGCTGGTCGCCATCCCCGTCACCAACGGCTCGGTCAACCCCGCCCGGTCCACCGCCGCGGCGATCTTCTCCGACAGCTGGGCGTTCGGGCAGCTGTGGGTGTTCTGGGTGGCGCCACTGGTGGGGGCGGCGATCGCCGCCATCGTCTACCGCGCGTTCGCACCGGACCCGTCCCACGAGGGGCTGCGCCCCGAGGTCGCCAGGGCCGAGGGCGAGGTGGCAGTCGACGATCGGACGACGACCACAACCACGAGGGCGCCTGGCGGTCCCGGCGCGACTGGGTCGTCTGGGTCGGCCGGGTCGGCTGGGTCGGCTGGAGCGGCCGAAGCGGCCGGAGCGACTGGGGCAGCCCCCGGCACGGCGAGCACGCCGGATCGCGACGACCGGCCGGAGCCGCCTTCGCCGAGCGCGCCGGCCTGACCGCAAGCCTGGACGTCGGCCCGCGAGCCTGACCGTCAGCCCACGGGGACGATCTGGGAGAGCACGCCGACCACGAACGCGAAGCCGAGCAGCACCGCCACGTCCACCGGCCGGGACCGCACCGCGAGCGCGGCCGGATGATCGCCTGACGCGACGGCCCGCGCGACGGCGCCCGCGACGAGCATGACCGCGAGGAACAACGCGCCCCAGGACATCCCCGCGAGCAGTGCGATGGCTGTCGCGGTGGCGACGCCCGCGGAGACCCACCACAGCGACGCGTTGCGCCCGGCGGCGAGCGAGGCCCGCGCGATCTGGCGCGGGTCGAGGGGCTTCTCCTCCGGCGGGACCGGAGGCGCCACGACCGGCGTCTGGCCTGACGCGCGCGGCTGATCGGCGGGCGCGGCCGATGCAGGCGGTGGTGGCGGCGCGGCGGCCCGCGGCTCCGGGCTCACCGGTGTCGCCGGGCGCAGCGGCGGCCACGGCGACGAGCCGTGCGCGCGGCTCGGCCCGCCCTGGCGCCCAGGCTCCGGCACAGGCGCCGGGCCGTTCTCTCGACCATTCACGTCGTGTCTGCCTCCCTCCGGGGAGACTACCGTTGCGGGCGTGCCGCCCTCACCGCCCGGACCTGATTCCACGCCCCGTTCCGTCGTCGTGGTCGGCGGCGGGCTCGCCGGGTCGCAGACGCTCACGGCGCTGCGCGCACAGGGCTTCGACGGCCATGTGACGCTGATCGGCGCGGAGCCCGTCGCCCCCTACGACCGCCCACCGCTGTCCAAGCACCTGCTCGACCGGCCGGCGCCCACCTGGCTGGCCGACGAGCTGGGGGTCGATGCTCTGGCGCTCGCCGACGATGTGCGCCTCGGCGCCACAGCCGTCAGCCTGCGCGTGGGCGCCCATGACGTCGAGGTGCTCACCGACGACGGGGCGGTCACCGCTGACGCGCTCGTCGCCGCGTCGGGCTCGCATCCGGTGCGGCCGCGCGGCTGGGAGGACGCCCTCACGCTGCACTCCGCCCCGGACGCCGAGCGGCTGCGCGCGCTGCTGCGCCCCGGCGCGCGGCTCGTGGTGGTCGGGGCGGGCTGGATCGGCGC
>JAEWEI010000203.1 GCA_023389545.1 Actinomycetes bacterium
GGCTGACCGTGACCACCACCGTCGAGAACGTCGACGCCGAGCCGTTCCCCGCCGGATTCGGGCACCACCCGTACTTCGAGCGGCGGCTGCGGCCCGTCGAGCAGCACGGCACGCCCGCGCCCGATGAGGAGTCGGGCGGCTCCGACGCGCTGCTCGAACTGCCCTTCGACCGCGCGTTC
This sequence comes from Actinomycetes bacterium, assembly GCA_023389545.1. Taxonomy (GTDB): domain Bacteria; phylum Actinomycetota; class Actinomycetes; order Actinomycetales; family Cellulomonadaceae; genus Cellulomonas_A. The sequence goes on from JAEWEI010000203.1 coordinate 180, forward strand.
CCGCTGGCCGCCGGCATGGCCACCGGGCCCGCGGGCGAGATCCCGCCGCGCGCCGACTACCGCACCGCCCGGGTGGTGGGCTCCGCCTTCGTCGACGACGTGCTCACCGCGCAGCGCGACGGCCAGCCGGCGGCCCGCATCGCCTACCCCGACCACGGGCTCGGCGTGCGCTTGGACATGGACCCGGTCTACGAGAGCCTCGTGGTGTACGTGCCCCGACGCCGGGCCTACTTCGCGGTGGAGCCCGTGACGAACGCCAACGACGGGTTCGGGCTCTACGAGGACGGCGTTCCCGGAACGGGCGTGTTCGTGCTCGAGCCCGGGGAGTCCCGCACCGGGGCGTTCAGCCTCACGCTCGAGCGCTGACCCCCTCCGCCACGCCCCCGGCCGACGCGATCCGTCGCCGGGGGTACGGCGCAGCGGCTCGGGCAGGTATATTGGTCGGCGCGTGGCCGACGTCGACCGTCCGGCCGTCGCGCGGGTGTAGTTCAGTGGTAGAACTTCAGCTTCCCAAGCTGATAGCGCGAGTTCGATTCTCGTCACCCGCTCCCAGCATCACCGCAGGTCGAGGGCTCGACAGCCCGTCCACCACCTGCCCCCGGCACTACGTCGCGATCGGACGCCAACAGCATCCGGTCGAACTGGGCGCACGAACGCTAGCTTCGATCACGGCTGACGACGTCCACATCTGGCACACCGCCGTCACTGAAGAGTGGCGCCGTCGCGCCATCGCTCGCCACGAGAGAGCGATGTCCGCGCCCACGTGTGTCAACGCGGCGATCCGCTTGCTCAGGCGCTGAAGCGTGGGTCAGTTCAAGACTCCGGAATCGGCAGGGTCGGTGAACTGCCCGCGCCTGGTTCGTCGAGATCCTGCGGTTGCGCAGCGGTCGACCGTGGAGTCGATGGAGCCACACTCCGAACCCACGACGTGTCATCTACGTCACGCATCGTGGGTTCGGAACGTGCATGCCAGGGCACCAGCGTGTGAGGCAGTAGGGATTTGTCGCGATCATCACTTGTTCGCGAAGGGCAGCGATTTCACGGGCTCGATGTGGAGCAACGCCATCACGCGCCGTCGCGGTCGCCCCCCCATTGGATTCCAGTGTGAAGTGGACGGTTCGAGGGCGTGCGTTCAGACAAATCCTGCTGCCGCTCGCGCAGGCTCGGGCACAGTTGGCGAACCGTGGATACCCAGGGAGGACGGAACTACATGAGCGAGCGGTTCTACTCGGATGCCAGGCTGTACGACCGGCTGTTCCCCGGAAGCGAGCAGCCCCTCTCCTTCTACCGTGCTGAGGCCGACCGGCAGGGCGGCAATGTCCTGGAACTCGGGTCCGGGACCGGGCGCAAGTTGATCCCGATCGCGTCCGACGGCCATCCGAGCACGGGCCTGGAGCTCTCGCCGGAGATGCTTGCCGAGGCTCGACGCAAGGCGGACGAGCGCGGAGTGGTGGTGGAGTGGCTGCTGGGCGACATGCGCGAGTTCGACCTGCGTCGGACGTTCGACCTCGTGTTCATCGCCGCCAACTCACTGCTCCATCTCCATGAGGCTGACGACCTTGTGGAGTGTTTCCTATCGGTGCGACGACACCTGGCACCGGGTGGGCGGCTCGTCTTCGACGTGTTCAACCCGAGCGTGCGCATGCTCGCCGAGGCCGACGGCGTGCGACGCAGGCGCGACACGTTGTCGTTCGTGGATCCGGATCGCGGCGTCGTTCAGGTCGATGTCGAGGAGACATACGACGCGGCTGCGCAGGTCACGCGCGGGACGTGGTTCTTCTCGACCGACGCCGAGCCCGACTTCGTCGGCGCGCCCCTCCAGATGAGGAACATCTTCCCCCAGGAGCTGCCGCTGCTGCTCTCGCTCGGTGGTCTGCGAGTCGTCGAACGCTTCGGCGACTGGTCTCGTTCCCCTTTCACCTCTGATGCGGCACTCCAGCTCTACGTCTGCGCACCGGACTGACCGAGACCGGCCGGACCGCGCAGGAGCTGACGCTGCTCAACCGGCTCATGCACCAGGACTTCTCCGCGGAGGAGGCCGAGCTCGCGCTTCGCGACGCGGGCGCCGCTCCCGGCGGCGCGGTTCCTGGCGATGGACCCCCGGCCCACGGCCTCTCGCCGGCGACCGGCCGTACGCCGTACCTCCTGGGCCTGCTCGCCTGGCTCCCGATCCCGTTCTTCAGCGTGCTCATCGCGGGGATCGCGATGGCCGCGGCGTATCCACGTCAGCGCAAGCTCTCGGCACACGCCGCCGAGAACGCGCGTCGGGCCGCGAACTGGGGCCTGACGTACGCGCTCGGGATGACCCTCAGCATCGCCACGGCCTTGATCACGTTCGCCGCGACCGCAAGCTCCAACCCGGATGCGGCGCCGTGGCAGATGCTGTCCATCTTGCCCATCTTCGGTTGGGGCGCCATGCACTTGGTGATCATCATCGTCGGCCTGACGTGCACCTCGCGCGGCGAGGTGTTCACGCCCCCTGCGGTGCCCTTCTTCCACACCGCCACCGTCGATCCCCAGATCGAGCGCATCCTCGAGGCCAGGCGCGCCCGGGAGACCGGCACCAGCGTCTACGTCTGGGGCTCGCTCGCCCTTGCCCCGGTGCCCGTTGTGAGCACAGTGGTGGCCGGCCTGGCCATGGCCGCGGCCGCCCGCTGGCGCCGTCGGACCTCACCCGTCGCAGTGCAGAACGCTCGAGAGGCGGCGAACTGGGGTCTGACACTCGCCGCGCTCTCAGTCGCGCTCTACGCCGCATTGTGGGTGGCGGAGGCAGCCTTCGGTGGAACGGTCGACAGCAACGGCGGCGTCCTCGCGATGCTGGTGCTCGCGGTCGTCGCCCCGTGGCTCGCGCACCTCGTCGTCGTCCTCCTCGGCATCCGGAAGGCGGCGCGCGGTGAGGTGTGCCGCAACCGCCTCGCCTTCCAGTTCCTGCGTGCGGGGCAGACGGGCGCCGAGTAGACGCCGGTGGCCGCACCGCGCTGTCAGGCGAGCTCGAGCGCCCCCGCGGTTCCGAGCAGCACGTCGAGCACGGCGGCGACGGCGGGCCCGGGCTCGCGCCGGGTGGCGCGGTGGCGGGCGACGAGCCGCCGGGAGCCGAGGCCGGGCACCGTCACGACGCTGATCCCCTGCGGGATCTCGCCCTGCAGCGCGAGCGCGGGGAGCATCGCGACGCCTTGGCCGGCGGCGACGAGGGACAGGGCGACGTCGAAGTCGTAGTACTGGTGGCGGGTGCGGACGCGCTCGCCGAGCAGGGTGGCGACGCGGTTGAGCGCGCGGTCGGCGGCGG